>JAUWNO010000005.1 GCA_030612605.1 Armatimonadota bacterium | reverse complement strand
ATGGAAAAAACAGAAGATATTCAGGAAAAGCAATTAGAGACATCTGAGGATAAAGAAGAAATTCAGGTTGAAACAAACGAAGTTGAAGCACAACCGGTTTCGGAAATAGATTCGGATTTTGATAAATTGTTAGAAGAATCTTTAGTAAATATCAAAGAGCTCGCTGTTGGCGATAAAGTTGAAGGTGAGATAATTAATATTACAGATTCATATATATTTGTTTCTCTGGGTGGAAAACGCGATGCTTATGCAGAGAAGCAGGATTATTTCGATAAAACCGGTAAACTTCACTGTAAGATTGGAGATATTTTAAAGGGTTTTGTAGTAAAGTATTCAGATACTGAAACTATGATTTCTAAGAGTTTGATTTCTGCAAATATTGAGGTTCTTCGAGATGCATTCGAGAAAAAAATTCCAGTGAACGGTAAGGTGAAATCTTTAACAAAAGGCGGATATCTTATTGATATTTCAGGAGTAAAGGCTTTTTGCCCTATCTCACATATCGACATTAAATTGGTGGTTGATCCAAAGCAGTTTATAGGTGAATCTATTGATTTCCGAATTATTAAATTCGAGGAGAAAGGAAGAAATATAGTTGTTTCTCGAAGAGTTATCTTAGACGAAGAAAGAAACAAATTGAAGAAAGAAACTCTGAAAAAACTGGAAGTTGGTATAAACGTTCGCGGTAAGGTTACCCGGCTTACAAATTTTGGTGCTTTTGTCGATTTAGGTGGAATTGAAGCACTTTTGCATATTTCTCAATTTTCCTGGGTAAGAATAGATTCTCCTTCTGAGGTTATGAATATTGGTGATGAGATTGAAGCGAAAATAATAAAAATTCAGGGCGAGAAAATTTCTCTTTCATTAAAAGCATTACAGGAAAACCCTTTAGATGCTGCAATGAAGGAATTGAAAGAAGGCGATATTGTGAATTGCCGCATTCTTCGTAACTTACCATTCGGTTCTTTTGTAGAAATAAAACCCGGTGTGGAAGGACTCATTCCAATCTCGGAATTAGCTCGCGGAAGACGTATCAATAATCCTTCAGAAGTAGTAACAGAAGGTGAATTTGTAGAAGCTCAAATTCTGAAAATAAATCCTGATAACAGGAAAATATCGCTTTCATTAAAAGCACTCCAACCTGATCCCTGGGACAATATTCAGGATATAATTTCTGAAAATGATGTGTTTAGCGGAGTCATTGAGAATGTAGCTTCCTTTGGTACTTTCATCAAAATCAGAGAAGGAATTACAGGTCTTGTGCCAAGTTCAAAATTGAAAATCATCGGCAAAAAATTTGATAAAACAAATATTGGTGAAGAATTTAAAGTTAGGATTGTAAAGATAGATAAAGATGCTCGCCGTATTTCTCTGGAACCTACCAATATGCCTGAATCTGCTGTAGAAGAAAAAGATGATTGGCATAAATATAAGAAGCAACAAGTCAAGAAAACATACGTTGATGAAGACAACCCATTTGCGAATTTGTAAATTGCTTAATTGGTGAAAAATAGTGAACCGAACAGGAAATGATTCTTGTTCGGTTTTTTTATTTAATCTCAAATTTCTTGCCCAGGGTCAGGTCTATAAATTTATCTTTCCACTTCTCCTGGAATATTTTTATTGCACGACTTCCCGTGCAATGGGAAGGAGCAATATACTGTACTTTCAGCTTTTGAAGAGAATTGGCAATTTTATTAATCTTATTATTAAAAGCACTTCCCAGATGAAATCCACCGGTTACCAGACAGATAAGTTCATCAGGAAACATCTTATGAACTTCCTTAACTATTTTATCGATCCCGGGATGGGAACAACCTGTAACGATTACCAAACCTTCTTTTGTATTCAAAACCAACGCATGTTCATAAATTGGCAGTAAATTATATCTGCCCTTGATCTCACCACTTGACCAGACTCCATCTGCTATTTCGATGGGATCTTTTACTGCTACCAGGTTTGCTGTGGAATATTTCTTTTGAATATTTTTGAAAGCTTTGGCAGGAACATAAACTTTTACATCCTCTTTTGCCGCTTCCAGGAATTTATTTAGTCCGCCGATATGGTCCCAATGATTGTGTGAAATTACAACGAGATCTACATCTTTCGGATTTAGTCCAAGAGAGTTGATGTTGTTCATCAGGATTCTGCCATCTCCACCCGTATCGAATAAAATAGTGGTGGAATCTGCTACGATCCAGGCACCGAAACCAAAGCCCGGTGTTAATTCCGAGGATTCATGAACGTTATTGAAAATAATCCATAATAACATGTATTTAATCATGAGGGACTCAAATGTTTATTTTGTTTTGTTTTTCTCCATCTTCTCATACAAAACTTCCACAGCCTTCTTGAAGCCAATAAACGAGATGATCGAAACAACTCCTGCAAGTATAAGGTGTAATGATACTTTAACTATTTTTTTCATCAGATCTATCCGCAAAATTTATGTTTAAAATTCTTTTACGAAATTGAGAAAAGACAATATTAGGTCAAATGAAATTATTTTTTGAGGGTAGATTCATAAGAAAAAGGACAGATTAATGATCTGCTTTTACAGAAATATTATGTTCGTTTTTGGTTAGTGATAGTAAGTTGCTAAATTCTTATTCTCTACCACTCAAATTTTACGTTCAACTGCCGAACTGCTAGAGTATCATCCACTCTTTTTACCGGAGTATTTAGCGGGGCATTTTTCAATAGTTCAGGATGTTCTTCACACTCTTTTGCGATCTCGATCATAGCGTCTATAAATTCATCAAGTGTTTCTTTGCTCTCGGTTTCTGTGGGTTCTATCATCATTGCTTCGTGCACAATAAGCGGGAAATAGATCGTAGGTGCGTGATAACCTTTATCCAGTATTCGTTTGGCAATATCCAATGTTTTGATGCCATGCTTTTCTTTTTGCCAACTCCCGCTGGCTACGAATTCGTGCATGCAGAATGAATCCTTGAAAGGGATATCATAATAGTTTTCTAATTTCTTCTGGATATAATTTGCATTGATAACAGCGTTTTCTGCAACTCTTCTCAAGCCTTTTGGACCCAGCATTTTAAGATAAATGTACGCTTTAATATTCACTGCGAAATTACCGAAGAAGGAATGAACCTTTCCAAAGGATGTTTTTTCATGTGTATAATCGAGGAAATATTTGTCATCTTTCTTCCCAATTAAGGGAGCAGGTAAGAATTTGATCAGATCTTCACGAACGCCGATTGGGCCAGCGCCAGGACCGCCGCCACCATGTGGAGTGGCGAATGTTTTATGAAGATTGAAATGCATGATGTCAAACCCATTTTCACCTGGTTTCACGAGACCCATGATGGCATTGAAATTTGCTCCATCCATATACATCAAGCCATCCACGCTGTGAATTATCTCTGCGATTTCCTCAACCTGAGATTCAAAAAGTCCAAGAGTGTTTGGATTTGTAAGCATAAATCCCGCTGTCTCGTCATTTACATGGGCTTTCAGGTCTTCAATACCGACCAATCCTTTTTCATTGGATTTGATCTCTACCATTTCGTAACCCACCAAAGTTACACTGGCAGGATTTGTTCCATGAGCAGAATCAGGAAGAATGATCTTCTTCTTGTGGGAATTTCCCTTATGGTCATGATACGCTTTCATGATTTTAAGACCGGTAAATTCACCGTGAGCACCTGCAACTGGCTGCAATGTTACATTTGAAAATCCGGATATTTCTGCCAGATCTTTCTGAAGTTCATAAAGAATTTCCAAAGCACCCTGAACAGTGTCTTCATCCTGCAAGGGATGCAGGTTATTGAAACCATCGTTGCGAACCAGAGTTTCATTTATTTTGGGATTATATTTCATGGTGCAGGAACCAAGTGGATAAAAACCTTTTTCAATGCAGTGGTTCATCTGGCTCAACTCAAGGAAATGACGCATAACATCAAGCTCACTTACTTCAGGAAGTTTAACTTCTTCTTTTCTCTGGAATTTTTCAGGAATGCATCTGTTTAAAGAGATTTCCACATCATTGGTGGGAAGTGTGTAACCTTTTCTACCTTCTGAATGTTTTTCAAATATTGTTTTAGCCATTGTTTCTCCTTTTCCATATTTCTCGCAAAGGCGCAAAGCACGCTAAGAAATTCTTTTATAATTTTTTACTTTATAATAAAATATTAATTAAATTCATTATAGCGTTTCAAAATTATCGTTGGATTAAGAAATTTTCTTTTAATCATATATTTAAAACCTTTGCGTTCTTTGCGGCTTTGCATGAGAATAGTTTTTCATAAATTATTTACGATCCTTGTGATTCCATCTTTGATCAAATTTACATTGAAATTGATTAATAAACCAAGTTTTAGTTCACTTAATTTCAGATAAGTTAGTAGTTGTTTCTTATGAACAGGTGCAATCTCTTTAACTGACTTCAATTCAATTATTACTTTATTCTCGACAATAATATCAACTCTAAAGCCCAAATCAATTATCTTATCATCATATTTTATCGGCACACCCACTTGATTTCGAATATTCAGTCCCATCTTTGTTAACTCATGAATCATTAATTTTTCATAAACAGATTCAAGAAGACCAGGACCAAACCTTTTGTGAATTCTGAAAGCACAATCAACAATAATTTTTGATATTTCGTTCTCTGTCATTTTTTTCTTTTCCATATTTCTCGCAAAGGCTCAAATCACTTCCTAAAAAAAAATGAATTTAACCTCTGCGTTCTTTGCGTCTTAGCGAGAGAATTCTTTTAATGAATTCACTAATTCATCCAAATCACATTTCCTTTTCTTCTCTGTAACTGCAACCAGCAGCATATTATCATATCCGAATGGTTTCAGATCGATTCCAGGGAAAATGGTTTTTGCTTTCAGTCTGGAAATTATCTCTTCTGCCGAAACAGGAGTTTTCACTGCAAATTCTTTGAAGAAAGCAGCATCAAAAGCCAGAGAGAAGCCAGCGAGTTTGTTTATTTCTTCAGCCAGATAATGCGCCTTGGTTGTGCTCTGCATTGCAACTTCTTTCAGTCCCTCTTTTCCCATCAAGGTCATATAAACAGTTGCTGCCAGATTGCATAAAGCTTCATTAGAACATATATTGGAAGTTGCTTTGGCACGACGGATGTGTTGCTCTCGAGCCTGCAAAGTTAAGCAATATGCTCTTTTTCCATCAGCGTCCAGAGTTGCTCCCACGATTCTTCCGGGCATACTTCTGCCAAGCTTGATGCTCGAAGCCAGAAAACCGAAAAGAGGACCACCATAATTCTGGGAATTTCCCAGCGACTGACCTTCACCGACAACAATATCTGCCTTATACTCTGCGGGAGAGTTCATAACAGCCAGAGATATCGGATCAACGCAGTTTATGAAAAGAGCTTTCTTGGAAGAATGAGTTATTTCTTCGATGGCAAAAGCATCTTCGATATTACCGAAGAAATTTGGCGTTTGTAACAGTACACAACTAGTGTTGTCATCAATTGCTTCTTGTAATGCATTTAGATCAACCAGACCGTTCTTAGCAGGAATAAGAACAAGCTCGATTCCCACGCCTACCGTGTAAGATTTTATTACTTCCAGGTAATTTGGATTAAGCGTTCCTGCGATAACAGCTTTAAAATTTTTGTTTTTTCTAGTTGCCATTAGAATTGCTTCAGCCGCTGCGGAAGCACCATCATACATTCCTGCGTTGGAAATCTCCATTCCGGTAAGTTCACAGATCATCGTCTGATATTCGTAGATGTATTGCAAAGTTCCCTGGCTTACTTCTGCCTGGTAAGGAGTGTATGCAGAATGGAATTCAGGTCGCAAAATGATATGATCGACTGCTGCTGGGATAAAATGATCATAAATTCCACCACCCAGAAATGAATTTGCTTTGGTTGTAGAAATATTCTTTGCTGCCAGTTCAGATATTTTACGTGTAATTTCCAGTTCGGAATGCGGCTCATCTAAACAGCAGTCTTCTTCCAAAAGGAATTTTTGGGGAATATTGATCAGCAAGTCTTCAAATTTTTTCACTCCGATTGCTGCCAGCATCTCTTTTCTTTCCTTATCTGTATTGGAAATAAAGGGCATATTTGAATTCCTCTTTCATAAAAATTTTTCGTACAGGTTTTTTTTTGTTAAGTTTCTGTCAAATAAAAAGGACACAAAAAAATGAAACGAAAATCAAGACTATTCAGCCACGAAGGACACCAATGAACACAAAGATAAAAACAGACAGTTTTAATGAGGAATAGTTTTCAAACATAAAAAAACTAATTATCAGATTAATGACGTATTTTTCGCAACTATTTTTTTTCTAAAATAATTTTTTATTTTTATTTTTATAAATCTTCCATCCATTCATATCCCTTGAAATCCGTGAGCTAAACAGTGTCTCAAAATCCGAAGAAAAAAATGTTTGACTCATTATTACATAAGAAATATTAACTATCTAAATTTTCAGATAAATGTTTTTCCTAAAAGGATAGATTATGAGTAATAAACCCAAAATTTTAATTGTTGATGATAAAATTGAAAATCTCGTTTCTATGGAAACCTTACTTGCTGACCTTAATGCTACTATTATAAGAGCTTTATCTGGAAACGAAGCTTTGGAAAAGACCCTTGAACATGATTTTGCCCTTATTTTATGTGATGTGCAAATGCCGGTTATGGATGGATATGAAACAATAGGATTGATGAGAAAAGTCAAGAAAACCAAGTTCGTTCCGGTTATTTTTGTATGTGCCACCTATTCCGAGAAATATTATACCACCAAAGGCATTGAAACCGGAGGAGTAGATTTCATCACAAAACCTATAATCCCTGAAATTTTACTGGGAAAAGTAAACGTTTTCTTAGACTTTTATAATCAGAGAATTTCTCTTGAGGAAGAAATTGTAAAACGCAAGCAAACAGAACGAGCATTAAAACAGGAAAGAGATTATGCTGAGTTGTTAAATTTAGTTATTCCAAGTGCGGTTTTTTCGGTTGATTTATATAAACGGATTACAAGCTGGAACTACAAAGCTGAAGAAATTACAGGTTATAGTTTTTATGAGGTTATTGAAGAAAAATGCATATTATTTGCTGATTCTCCCTGCAAAGATTTTTGTGGAATCTTTGATGAAAAAACCAGTAAACCTATCAGTGGTTTGGAATGTACAATAAAGACTAAAAAAGGTGAAACAAGGATAATTTCTAAAAATGCTGATTTGTTGAAAGATGTTGATGGCAATGTTATCGGAGCTATTGAGAGTTTTGAGGATATCACTGAACATAAAAATGCGATTTATGCTCTTAAAGAAAGCGAGGAACGGCTTCGAGCTCTTGGTGATAATATTCCTAATGGAGCTGTTTATCAATTGAAAATGAAATCTGATACTGAATGGAAGTTCAATTATATAAGTGCTGGAATAAAGGATCTCATCAATCTAAAACCGGAAGAGATTATTAGAGATTCGAATGTCTTTTTTGATGTATTTCCCAAGATTGTGAAAACTACTATCCAAACTGAATTGAAAAAAACTATTAAAGAGATGAAAGCACATTTTTTTGATATAGGTTTTCAAATGTCGGATGGATCTATCAAATGGCTAAGAATGGGTTCAGCTCCTCGCATTGATAAAGATGGAAAAATTATTCTTGATGGTCTTATCCTGGATAAAACAAAAACTAAAAAAGCAGAAGAGGCTCTCAGGGAAGCTGAAGAAAAATATCGTTCTCTTGTTGAAAATGCCAATGATATAATTTACCGATGCGATGTTAAAGGTGACTTCGTTTATGTCAACCAGGTTACTTTAAGGTTTAGCGGTTATTCCGAAAAGGAGGTTCTTGCAATGGGTTTTCTGGAAGCGATAAAACCTGAATACAAAAATAAAGTGAATAAATTCTATCGCAGGCAAATCATTAAAAAAATAAAAAATACTTATTTTGAATTTCCTATGAGGATGAAAAACGGTTCATATATCTGGCTCGGACAAAATGTGCAACTACTTTTTGAAGATGGTAAAGTAACTGGATTTCAAGCTTTAGCCAGAGATATTTCAGATCGGAAGAATGCAGAGGCAATTTTGCTGCGAAGAAGTGGATTAGAGAGATTACTAAATTCAATATCAACAAAATTCGTAAATATGTCTTCAGGAGAGCTGGATATACATATTACTGAAAGTTTAAAGAATATTGCCAATTTTTTCAAGATTGATCATGCTTTTATCGGATTGTTCTCTAAAGATCAGAAAAAAGTAAGTATCTCCCATGAGTATTTTGCTGATAATATGGTTTCATACGAAGAACAGCTTAATAAACTTCAATTTGAAAAAGTTCCCTTTTTGGAGGAGAAACTAAAAAAACTGGAATTAATTGCGATTTCAGATATTGAAGATTTTAGCTTAATGGAAAAAAAAGAAAGAGAACTTTTAAAAGGTTATGGACTCAAATCTATAATTTTGATACCTTTAATTTCCAGAAATAATCTGATAGGTTTTTTAGAATTTAGCAGCATCAGCAATATTATTAAGTGGCAGGATGAAGATTTATTATTTTTCAAAACCATCTCAAACACGTTCTCAAACGCCTTTGAACGGGTTAGACGGGAAAATGAAATTCTGCTGGCAAAAGAAGCTGCAGAAACGGCTGCCAGGGTAAAAGCAGAATTCCTGGCAAATATGAGCCATGAAATCAGAACGCCCTTAAATGCAATTCTCGGGTTCACGGAAATCCTGGAAAACGAAGTAAAGGAGAATAAACATAAACAGCACCTTGCAGCTATTTCTTCCAGCGGGAAAATTCTTCTTACACTGATAAACGATATTTTAGACCTTTCCAAAATTGAAGCAGGAAAATTTGAATTACAATACCAACCTGTAAATTTGAGAATTCTGTTCAATGAAATGAAACAGATTTTTGCCTGGAAAGTTGAGAAAAAAGAGCTGGATTTTATTATTGAGATCGATGAGAAATTACCAAATGCTTTAATTTTAGATGAGATTCGACTCAGGCAGATATTGTTGAACTTAATCGGAAATGCAGTGAAATTTACTGAAAAAGGTTATATCAAACTTAATGTTTCCGAGCTTTTTACAAAAAGAAATCACTCAACCCTGAACCTGATTTTTACAGTGGAAGATACCGGGATTGGAATTTCTGCAAATCAGAAGAAACTAATTTTTGAAGCTTTCAGGCAACATAAAGGACAGAGCACTTCAAAATATGGCGGAACAGGATTGGGATTGGCAATCACAACTCGTTTGGTAGAGATGATGAACGGCAAGATTTCTGTGGAAAGCAAAATCGGAAAGGGAAGTATTTTCAAAGTTGTTCTCAGAAACATTGCAGTTGGCTCCATCGACGAGGAAATAGAGAAAAGAAAAGGAGTAGATTTAACTTCAGTAAAATTTGAGGAAGCTCTGATTTTAGTAGTGGATGATGTCATGCAAAATAGAGCTGTGGTCAAAGAATTTCTTCTTTCCGAAGGTCTCTCTGTTATGGAAGCTGAAAATGGGAAAATTGCTGTTGAACTTGCTAAAAAAAATCATCCTGATTTTATTTTCATGGATCTTAAAATGCCGGAAATGAGCGGATATGAAGCCACGAGAATCTTGAAAGGAGATGCGAAATTCAAAGATATTCCTATTGTTGCCTTAACAGCATCTATCCTGCAAGAAGATGAAAAAGATATTTATGCTGCCGGTTGTGATGGATATTTACTAAAACCTGTGACCAAAAAGGAATTATTGATTGAATTAATTAGATTTCTCCCTCATTCGATTACAGAGCCAGAAATTTCTCAAAAGAAAGAGGAAATAAAAAAGGAAAAGATAATTCTTACTGATGAAGTTAAAGCAAAAATTCCGGAGTTTCTCAAGATAATAGAGGAAGAAATAAACGTGAAATGGCAAAGAATCAGTAAAACTTATATAATTGGAGAAGTAGAAGATTTTGCTGAAGAAATTAAGAATCTCAGCGAAAAATATAAAATTGATTATATGACCAACTGGGCAGCTAAACTTTTGGCAGAAGCACAAAGCTTTGATATTGAGGGATTTCAAGTTTCATTGAAAAAGTTTCCAGAATTAGTAGAAAAAATAAAGAATGAAATGAAGGGGATCAAGTGAATAAGAAAAAAATACTTTTCATCGGATTATTAATAATATTTAGTTTTTCAATTTTTGCTTCTCAGACCAGGATCGATAGCTTAGAAACACAACTGGTCGATGCAAAGGGTGAAGCAAGAACGAAAATTTTGGCAGGATTAGTGTTCGAATATAGACATAATAATCCGCCAAAAGCTGTTGAATATGGTAAAGAAGCTTTGGCTCTATTAAATGATTTTAAAGATGAACCACAAAAGGCTAAATTATTAAATGATTTAGCCTGGGCATATCTTCAATTGAATGAATTCCAAATTGCATTAGATCATGCATATAACTCATTAGAAATTACACGGAAAATAAATGATTTAAGTTTGCAATCAGGAGTATTATATCATATTGGCTCTATTTACTTTCAACAAAATGATTTAGTGAAAGCCTTGGAACAATATATTCTGGCTTTGGAAATTCAGGAAGAAATTCAAGATAGTTTCGAGATGGCAAGGCTGAATGGTAATATCGGACTCATATTTTTTTCTACTAAAGATTTTAATAAAAGTTTGGAATACCTTTCAAAAGCGTTAAAATTTTATAAGGAAATGAATAAAAAAAATAGTATTGCTTCTACCAGTTTGAATATTGCCGGCATTTATCAAAATCTGGGTGATAATGAAAAAGCTTTAGATCATTGTTTGTTGGCATTAAAGTTTAGCGAAGAAATTGGCAATGAGCTACTCACCGGGATAATTCTAAATAATATCGCCATCATTTATTATTATAATTTTAACGAACCGAATAAGGCTTTGGAATATTTTAATAGATCATTAACGATCACAAAAAAAAACGATGACAAAATTGCTGTTGCGTCGTCATTATATAGTATCGGCTCTATTTATAAAGATTTGGGACTTTACGAAAAAGCGTTGGAAAATGAAATAGAAGCACTTGAAATATCTCTAATAGTTAATGATAATATGCGAATCGTGGATATCCTAAAAGAAATATCATATATTCATTCTAAAATGAATAATTACAAAAAATCTTATGAATATATTATGCAAGCAGTAGCATTAAAAGACAGTTTATATGCGGTAGAAACCGAAGAAAAAATTGCTGAGATACAGACCAAATACGAAACAGAAAAGAAAGAGCAGCAGATAGAAATCCTGAAGAAAGACAATAAAATTCAAAATATGACCCGGAATTATTTTATTGGAGGATTTATCTTTGCCTTTATTTTAGCAGGAATTTTGTATAATCGCTATCGCATAAAGAGCAAGGCAAATAAAGAGCTTTCCATTGCCAGAACTGTGGCAGAAGAAGCCAACCTGATGAAAACAGAATTACTTGGCATTGCAGCTCACGACCTGAAAAATCCCTTGAATTCGATTCTTGGTTTTTCCAAACTTATTAAACAGGAAATCCCGGAACACACTACCAGTTCAGAGTTCATAGACGTGATCGAAGAATCATCGGAGGAGATGTTGAGCCTGATAAATCATCTGCTGAATTCATCAGCCATCGAGACTGGTAAAATAACTCTTGAACCTGTGCCGGTAAAATTTAATGATCTGGCTTTTTCTCTCATCAGCGTGATGACTTCTCCGGCATCTCTGAAAGATCAGAAGATAGTCTATGAAGAAAATGATACAGACATCATAGTAAAAGCAGATAAAGGCAGATTAAAAGAAGTTATGGATAACCTGATTAGCAATGCCATCAAATATTCTGAATATGACAAAACTATCTGGGTAAGGTTAAATAAGGATAAAGACAAAGCAATATTCGAAGTTGAGGATGAAGGACCTGGCTTAACAGACGCAGATAAGAAGAAATTATTCGGCAGGTTTCAGAAATTATCTGCACGACCAACCGGAGGAGAAGGTTCCACAGGTTTAGGATTATCAATAGCCAAACAATTGATCGAGCTTCAGGATGGAACAATCGAAGTGGAAAGTGAACCTGGTAAGGGCTCTACTTTCAGGATAATTCTACCAATATTAGAGATAGAAGACATTTCCATGCTCGATGATATGAAAGAAGAAAAAGCAGAGTTGGAAACTGAAGAAATTATATTTGAGCCAGCCACCATTGTGATAGCAGATGATATTGGAGAGAACAGGAAACTGATAAGGAATTTATTAGGCAACCAGGAATTTACCATTTTTGAAGCCAAGAATGGTAAGGAATTAGTTGAATTAGTTCACAAGGTAAAACCTGGAATAATATTCACAGATGTACAGATGCCTGAGATGGATGGATATGAAGCAACTAAGAAATTGAAAGAAGATGAGAATTATAAGGAGATTCCCATAATCGCAGTAACAGCATCAACCTTGAAAACAGAGGAGAGTAAAGCCAAAGCAGCAGGCTGTGATGGATTCATCCGAAAACCGGTATCAAATGAAAGCTTAATGGAAGAACTGAAGAAATTTATTCCTCCCAAAGAGACAATAAAAAAAGAAGAAGAAATCGAGGAAAAAGAAATTATTGAACTCACCGAAGAAGTTAAAGCACGACTACCTGAGCTTCTCAAGATTTTGAAAGACGAGATGATAGAGAAATGTGAGAAAGTGAAAACAAACTTTGTAATTGGTGAAATAGAAGATTTTGGCGAGAAGATAAGAAATCTTGGAGAAGAATATCAAATAGAATTTATCTTAAAATGGGCAGATAAACTTCTGGCAGAAACCCAATCTTTTGATATTGGTAAAATACAGATTTCTTTAAATAAGTTTTCTGAGTTAATTAAATATTTAAACTCAGTGGAAAATAAAAAATGAAAAAAAAGAAAAAGTCTTTGATTCTCATTGTAGATGATATACCTAAAAATCTACAAGTTCTGGGAAGCATTTTAAGAGCAGAAGGTTATGAAATTGCGATAGCTATGAATGGGAAACAAGCCCTGAAAGTAGTTGAAGATATTTTGCCGGATTTAATTCTTTTGGATGTGATGATGCCGGAACTGGATGGTTATGAAACCTGTGAAATCCTGAAAAAATCCAGAAGAACAAAAGACATTCCAGTCATTTTTCTTACAGCAAAAACAGAAACTGAAGATATTGCCAGAGGATTTAAACTGGGAGCAGTCGATTACATAAATAAACCTTTTAAAAGCGTGGAATTGCTGGCCAGGGTAAAAACTCATATCGACCTGAAAAAATCGAAAGAAGAACTGGAAAAATCATATCAGCGTTTGCAGGATGACCTTGATATTGCATCAGTAATTCAGGGTTTTCTTCTGCCCAAATCTTTTATTATCACAGAAAAGATATTGTTTTCATCTTTGTATATTCCTTCCACAAAAATTGGAGGAGATCTCTTTGATATAATTCCGATTTCCGATTCTAAATTTATTGTTTATATTGCTGATATTTCCGGTCATGGAATCCAGGCAGCTTTGATTATGACAGCCGTCAAATCCATTATCAGCATGATTATTGAAAAAGAGAAGGAAACTCTCGACCTTTACAAAATAATCAATCTTTTGAATAAAATTTTAGATAGGAACCTCTTTCGGAATAATTACATGACTATGATGCTTTGCTTGATAGATTTAGAGGAGAATATAATTAAGAGTTTCAGTGCGGGACATCCTCCCATGGCACAATATGATTTAATCTCTAAAAAAGCTGAGTTTATAGCAATGGAAAAAGGTTCAATTCCAATTGGCTGGCTTGAGGATTATGATTATTCTAAAGAAGAAGAACATAGTGTGAAACTCGATGATAACAAAATCTATTTCCTCTATTCAGATGGAATTTTTGAATGTGAAAATAAAGATGAAGAGCAACTGGGAATGGAAGGTATTCTGGAATTTTTAGAAAAAAATATAACTGAAAAAGATGGCTTGCTTATTCCTTATAAAATTAAGATAGGTTTGCAAAATCTGGGATATGACCTGAGTAAGGATGATTTTACTCAGCTTTGTTTCAGAACAAAAATATCAAAGGGAAATTTTTTAACAGGAAAATTGAAAAAGAATAAAGGAGGACGAACTGCAATAGATTGTGAGCAATTCATATTCGATAATTTTAAAGATAAAGATTTTGCGCAAAAGGTAGAAATCGGAATAAATAATTTTATTGATTCGTTGATACAATCTGGTTTTATTCCATTAAATGATAATTATTTTTATCTGCAGATTCTATCTGAGAAAGAAATGAAATTTATACTTTATGATTATGGTAATGATTGGGTTCTTCCCAAAATGGGAGAAAATGAGATTTATGAATTGACATCAAAAATAATAAAAAATCGTTTTACAAATATTAATGAAACGGAAATTTACATTAAGCATGAAAAATAAAGGGTATTGTACCTCACCTTGATCCTCTCCTAAGAGGAGAGGAAATTTTTTGTCACCTTCTCCTCAATAGGAGAAGGTCGGGATGAGGTAGATATAATAAGAAATTATACATAATCCCTTAAGCATGAAAAAAAATAATAGGAGATGAGATGGAAACTTCAAGCATTCGCTACCCGAAACCTTTGATTTTAATGGTTGATGATGTACCCAGAAATCTGCAGGTTCTGGGAAGTATTTTGAAACAGGAAGATTGCGAAATCGCTATAGCAACAAATGGAAAACAAGCTTTGAATTTTGTGGAAAATATTTTGCCCGATTTGATTTTACTTGATGTTATGATGCCGGAAATTGATGGTTTTGAAGTTTGTAAAAGGTTAAAACAAGACAAGAGAACAGAAAATATTCCCATTATTTTTTTAACGGCAAAAACCGATTCCGATAGCATTGTTCAGGGATTTAATCTGGGAGCTGTGGATTATGTTACGAAACCCTTTAAAGGCGTGGAATTACTTGCCAGGGTCAAAACTCATCTCAAGCTGAAACGAACAGAAAACCAGCTTCGTGAATTGATAGCTACTAAAGACAAGTTTTTTTCGATAGTAGCTCATGACCTGAAAAATCCTTTCAATACATTTCTTATGGGTTCTGAATATTTATTAACGAGATTTCATAAACTGAGTGAAGAAAAAATTCTGAAGTATATCGGAAGCATCAATGATTCAGCAAACCGCTTGTTTGACTTGTTAACCAATTTACTGCAATGGGCTCGCTCACAAACCGGAAGAATCCAATATAAACCGGGTGATTTTGATTTGAGTTCTGTTTCCTTGCAAATCATATCTATTCTTGCTGAAAGTGCAAAAGAGAAAAAGTTGGAAATACTATCCAAATTAGAGAAACCAACGTTAGTTCATGCAGATGAAAATATGATTTCGACAGTTATCAGGAATTTAGTTTCCAATGCAATTAAGTTTACGGAAAAAGGGCAAATAAAAATATCTTCTGAGGAAAAGAAGGATTTTTTGGAAATTTCTATTTCCGATACAGGAACCGGATTAAGTGAGGAAGATATCAAGAAGCTATTCCGGATCGATGTGCATTATACAACCATTGGCACGTCATCTGAAAAAGGAACAGGTCTGGGATTGATTCTATGTAAAGAATTTGTTGAGGTTAACGGCGGTAAAATCTGGGTTGAAAGTGAATTGGGAAAAGGAAGTATATTCAAGTTTACTTTGCCGAAAATATGAATGGTTAAGGCCAAATTTTCAAATTAAATTTAGTCCGGAAATAATTGAAAGAATTCCCATTATAATTAATAAAATAAGTGTTAATTTTCTAAAATGATTTTCTTTAATTTTATGCGAGAAGAAATTTCCAATAATAACCCCAATTATCAGTCCCGGCAAAAAAGTTACTGATAAATTTATAACCTGCTTTGTTATCAAACCATTAAAAACGTAAACCGGAATTGTGAACATATTCAGGATGAAGAAATAAACTGCCAGATTGTCGCGAAATGTTTGTTTGTTCACACCTTGATTGGAAAGAAATAGAATGATCGGCGGTCCGCTCATGGAAACACTTCCACCTAAAATTCCACTTGCTATTCCGATTGGAATCATGGAAAGTTTTTCTCTCTTGAATTCTTTTCTGAATCCAAGTAATAAAAGCAGACCGAATAGAGCAATGAAAATTCCAATAAAAAGTTTGATGATATTATCATCCAAAACAACCAGAAAGTAAGTTCCCAAAGGCATTCCAATAATTCCAAAAACCAGCAGTAACCAGATTCGTTTTATATTGAATTCTTTTCTTGAAGATGAAAAAACAACAATGTTTATGATTATAGAAAACATTACAAGAATGGGAACCGCGATTTTGGGAGATATAAAAAACGTGATGAGCGGAACAGCCAGAATGGAAAAGCCGAAACCGGTGAATCCCTGCAGCATGGCAGAAATCACAAAAATCAGAGAACCAATGATTAAAAATTCTACATTCATGAAAACACTCAAATATGTGATGAATGATTAATGTCAAATAAAACCTTGTACAGGTAATCAATACAGAAAATATACAAAAATTTAATTTACAAATGAATAAAAAAACATAGACAAAATATTCATAACATTAATAAAAGAATCAGTTTTAGGAGGGTAGTTCTATGGCATTAAAAGAACGAATAAAAAAAGCTAACCTGATTTACGAAAAACGTTTAAAAGAAAAGCTGGAAAAGGAACACAAAGGTGAAATTGTTGCCATTGAAATAAATTCAGGAGACTTTTTTTTAGGAAATAATGAAATTAGTGCTTACGAGAAAGCAATAAAAAAACATCCAAATAAAACTTTCGTTTATAAAAGGATCGGATATAAAGCTACACATTTTATAGGGAGTCTCTAAATGGAAATTGAAGGCTGGTTTAAAGACGGTAATCCTATGATCGGAATTAAGCTGCAAGGTTCAGAAAAACCAATAAATGTCTTAGTAGATTCCGGTTTCAATGGCGAACTTATGCTGACAAAAGAGAACATAAAAAAATTAGCATTAACCAATATTGGTGATGATGAATTTATTACTGCAAGTGGAGATGTAATCCAAACTACAGTTTATATGAGTTTGATAAAATGGTTTGGAACGACAAGGAAAATCGCTGTTTTATCAACTTCTGGAAATACCAACCTGATCGGGATGGAATTATTGCATTTTTATAAATTAGAGATAGCTCGTTCACAAAATCAGTTGGTGATTTCAAGAATTTAGGAAGTTTTCAAATTAGTTTCAATATCCAATTATGAAGATCATCGTATTCATGAAATGTTTGAAAAACTTCGAAAGTTTATTTTATGATTTAATAATCGTAGAATTTCCAGTAAAGAGTAATATATGGACGTTGGAAATGAAAACCGATTCGAAGTGCATCATTGGCAGCGTAAGTAATCCCAAAATCAAAATCGACCTCTTTTCGTTGACCTAAAGAATTATCCGGTAAAAAATCGTTTTCAAAATAACTGGAAATTGATTCTCCAAAGGGTACATAATGATTACTGGGATCATAGAATATCACGCTTATGAATTTTACTCGTTTAGTAAGGTCATAATCCATCCCAGCGTATATTCTTGTTGCATGAAAGTGTGTTTTTGAAAATCCTCCGTCAAAAGTATAGTCCTCTCCCAAAATAGTTGCTTTGGTTTTGGGTTTTTCAAATAACAATTTGTTTATGGTTATGCCTGTGTGAAATCCCCAATTTCCTCTTCCGGTTTTTAATGGCTTTCTCGAACTGTAAACTAAAGTTCCTTCCCAGAAAAAATCTTTCTTTTTCCCATATATTTTTTTTATTGTTTCCGCGCCTGAAAGCGAGCCGATTTTTAGCTGGTCTTCTTCATAAAATAATGCGTATTCTCTATTCATATCGTGATTTGAGAATAATTGGAAATCAATTGAGAAGTTGGATATTTGAGCACCTTGGATCTTTTGCCACAAGATATGCCTGAAAATCAGGTTCAGGTCTTCATTGAAATTGTTTGTGATTCTTGTGAAAAGATGAAATTTGTCGGAGAATCCATATCCCATTGAAAATCCGGTAATAAAAAAAGTATAAGGTGGTAAAATAAAAGCAGTTGGGTCTCTGAAAATTTCTGTGTTCTGTTCTTCAGCAGTAAAGAAAATTTTCTTTTGAAGTGTTTTTTCCAGTTTGCCACCAAAATATCTATCCAATTTTTCAATTTCACCTTTATCGATTGTGACAATACCATATTTACTTTCAATAGTTACATAAATGTCATCCTCACCGATTAGTTTACCTTTGTAGGTTGAGCCATCTTTGCGTAAGATTTTTACGGTTTCTTCCAAGATATCATCTGCGGGAATGGTTAGCATACCGTCTTCGGTTTGGATTACAATTTCGCCTTGTTCAGTGATTTCTATTACTTTTCCATGAAAGATGTTGTCATCTTTTGTATAAATCGTTCTGTATTGCCCGATTTGGGCTCTAATAATTGGATGCTCCAAGTTATTAACTTCTGTTTCTTCGCAAATAAGAAAATTCACGAATGCTAATAGAAAGACTGAGATAAAAAGTATATTCTTCATAAAACCTCCACAGTTTTTTTAAATTTTGCTTTTACTAAATATGATAAAACTCCTAATATTCCCTAACCCAGATAAACTGGAAAATACAAATCTCAAAAAACAAAATCCAAATAAATCTCAATATTCAAATGCCAAACAAACAATTTAAAATTCTTATATTTAACATTGGTGTTAACGATTTTCTGCCAAAAAAAACACGA
>JAUWNO010000052.1 GCA_030612605.1 Armatimonadota bacterium | reverse complement strand
ATCTTCAGTTTTGAGAGCAATATACTTTCCGATACTTATCTTTCAGAAAAAAACAATAAGAAATTTTAATCATACTTCAACCGTTTCGAATCCGGCAGCTGCCGGAATTCGCAAGGTTTATTTCATTAAGATCATTTTCTTCGTGGAAGTATATTTTCCAGCTTTCAATTTATAGAAATAAATTCCGGAACTTACAGGTTGATTGTTATCATCTGTTCCGTCCCAGGTTATGGAGTAGCCGACTCCGTCGGCAAAAAAAGGCGAGGGACTCGCCGACTCCAAATTTTCCAAAGTTTTTATCTTCTGTCCTTTCAAATTGTAAATTTCCAATTCGATTTGTTCGTTTTGTTGGTTTTGTTCGATGCTAAAATGAATAGTCGTTTTCGGATTGAATGGGTTGGGAAAACTGGAAAGTCTTATTTCTGTAGGAATTATTTCATTTTCTGCAAAAACATAGCTGTTTAACTTTGCTGCAAAAATATCATTTTCACCACTGCTGGTGAGAGAATGGGAACCAAAGGTTGCTGTTTCTCTAAAATTCCCTGTCACATAGCAGTTCCCTGCATTATTTATTGTGATTCCAAATCCTCCATCCCAACCTATACCACCAGCTTGGGTTACCCATAACCAGTTTCCATTTTCATCCATCTTTGCTACAAAAATATCCTTACTACCATTGCTGGTAAGAGAATAGGAACCAAAGGTTGCTGTATACATAAAAATCCCTGTCACATAACAATTCCCCGCATTATCTATTGTGATTCCATAACCAGAATCATCAGAACTACTTCCCCCAGCTTGTGTTGTCCATAACCAGTTTCCATTTTCATCGATCTTTGCTACAAAAATATCATCAAATCCACTGCTGTAAAGTGGATATAAACCAAAGTATACTGTACCCTTAAAACTTCCTGTTACATAATTGTTCCCGGCATCATCTATTGCTATTCCAAATCCTCCATCCCAACCATTACCACCAGCTTGGTTTGCCCATAACCAGTTTCCATCTGCATCCATCTTTGAGACAAAAATATTCACATATCCACTGCTGGTGAGAGAATAGGCTCCAAAGGTTGCTGTATCCAAAAAAATTCCTGTCACATAACTGTTTCCGGTGTTATCTATTGTAATTCCATAACTAATCACAGTACTATTTCCACTACTTCCCCCAGCTTTTGCTGCCCATAACCAGTTTCCATTTTCATCTATCTTTGCTACAAAAATATCCTCCCATCCACTGCTGTAAAGAGTATAGGAACCAAAAGTTGCTGTATCTTTAAAAGTTCCTGTTACATAACTGTTCCCTGCATCATCTGCTGTTATTGATATTCCTTCATCCGTCAAAATTCCACCAGCTTTAGTTGCCCATAGCCAGTTTCCATTTTCATCTATCTTTGCTACAAAAATATCCTCAAATCCACTGCTGTAAAGAGTATAGGAACCAAAAGTTGCTGTATCTTCAAAATATCCTGTCACATAACTGTTACCGACCTCATCTATTGTGATTCCATAACCAGTATCATCACCTATTCCGCCAGCTTGGGTTGCCCATAACCAGTTTCCATTTGCATCCATCTTTGCGATAAAAATATCATTTTCACCACTGCTGGTAAAAGTATATGAACCAAAAGTTGCTGTTCCACCAAAAGTTCCTGTCACATAAATGTTCCCTGCATCATCTACTGTTATTGATCTTCCTTCATCCGTCAAAATTCCACCAGCTTTAGTTGCCCATTGCCATTCCGGGGCTTGGGCTATTAAGACCATGTCAACCATCAATAAAAAAGTAAATAATAAAATAATTTTGGTTTTTCCCGACAGAACGGGATTAATCATAAATTTAAACATCTTTTCCTTCAATTTTGGTTTTAGTTAACTTTTAAGTCATAGAATAAATTTGGCTTTTTCTGATTATCGAAATTTTGGGGTTGTTTCTAAATAATAAATTAGTTCCATTTTACTATTTACATTTTTTCTTATGGTTCGCTCATCTCTTTTCACTCATTTTTTAAGTTGCATGTAATGCTATATTCTCAAATAGAAACCAAGTATTTTATGAAATTTACTTTGATATTTGTCAAATTTATTTTCCAGTTTAGTTTTCAAAATTAATTCTATCCTTAACAAATTTGGCAACTTTGTCAGTAGCAGTCCCGATTATCGGGACCTCTCCGGCATCAATTTCTCCAGACTTTATAAAAGTTGCTTTCCACAATGTTTTCTAAATATTTATTAAGAATCAGGTTTTTTTAATGGATTTACAATTTTTAATCTATTGTCAATAATTATTCCGTCTTGCATATCCTCTGAATAAAGAGTAGTTGCATAAGAAGATAAAGCACTTGCTACAACAATGCTATCCCAGAAAGAAAAACTATGCTTTTCTCTTAATTGAGAGGCTGTTATCAAAATATCATCGTCAATATCAGTGACAACATAATTCTTGTAGAATGATAAAATAAGATCTCTAATTCTTGATTCTCCAAAGTCCGCTTTCCTAATTAAGTTTACACTTATTTCATTTATAATTTGAGAGCTTATTATAATCTTTTTCGTCTTAATAATTGTTTTTGCAATTTCAGTTTTTTGGGGATATCTGCTTTTAATAAGTGCATAAAGCCAGATATTAGAATCAACGAAACAAAGACTAATTTCGTTCATGTATTTCCTCTCTTGTCAGAGGAACAAAGTTTTTCAAATATAAAGGGGATTTTAATAGTTCATCAATAATATTTACATTTTCAAAGTATTTACCGTTATAGGAGATGTTATCCTCTTCAATAATGAATACTTTTACTTTATGTTTTAAACTGTTTTTAAATTTTTTAGGGAGTTCTATATATCCATTTTTTATTTTTGTTGTAAACTTTATTGCATGCATAAATCTCCTCCAATTAAATGCACTATGAATGAGATACTATAAAAATATTTATTCTTAATGTCTGAAAAGTCATAGTTAGACCTTCCATAAAAAAATAGATTAACAAGTTCAAAATAATTCTCTATAATTAACTGAGGACAAAATACGAAATTTTATTCATATTTGTCAAATTAAAATTCTTATGTGTTTCAACCGAGACGGTTGAAATAACCATATCTTCCCATCTCTAAGTCACTCAGTCGCTTTCATCCTGAACTCCATTCCGAATAAATTCGTGATGAAGTCCAGTAGAGATTTTTTACATATTGAACACGGGATTATTCTTCAGTATCGCTTTCTCAAATTCCCGCATCAGGGAATCCATCAGTTCTTTCACAGTAACGATCTTATCAACGCGCCAGGCATTGGCTCCGGCAAAACTGAATCCGTTCTTCAATTCACCGATCTTAGCTTTCATCAAAGCATCGGCAATGCAATAGAGTGTATTTTTGAAATCACAGGTCTTCAGGCATTTCCAGGGACAACGGAACGGCTTTTTTATTCCTGCTTTCACATCCTTCAGAAAGTCGTTCAAAATGGCACGTCCCGGCAGACCTACCGGACTCTGGATAATGACGATATCTTCTTTTTTGCACTTTATGTATTGGTTTTTAAATTCGATAGCAGCATCACATTCTTCCGTAGCTACAAAACGGGTTCCCATCTGCACGCCGCTGGCACCCAATTTCATAAATTTATAAATGTCTTCCCCATCGTAAATTCCACCAGCAGCAATGACCGGTATCTTTTTATCATATTTGGTTTCGAAAGGTTTTATTGCTTCAAAAACATCGGGAAGTATCTTTTCCAGTGCAAATTCAGGATCATCGATCTGGTCTTTTTTAAATCCAAGGTGCCCACCGGCAAGTGGACCTTCCACCACCACAGCATCCGGAATATGAGCAAAATGCTTATCCCAGCTTTTAAAAATGAGTTTGGCTGCCCGTCCCGATGATACTATCGGTGCAACTTTTGTTTTCGATTGTTTAAGTTCTTCTACAGCCAGTCCAATCGGTAATTTCAAGGGTAATCCTGCGCCCAGGAAAAGAATATCAACCTCTTCTTCAAACGCCAGTTTCACTATTTCATCATAGTCGGAAATTGCCACCATTATATTCAAACCGATAACTCCATCAGTCAGTTTTCTGGCTTTGCGGATTTCACGCCGTAAGGCAATTTTGTTTGCTTCCCGGTAAGTTTTTTTAGAAGCAGTATCCAGCATTCCCAATGCTACAGAAGAAATTACTCCGATCCCACCCGCATTAGCTACAGCAGATGCCAATCCAGCCATCGATATTCCCACTCCCATTCCACCCTGGATGATGGGTAGTTTTGTAACATGGTTTCCTATTTTTAATTCCGGTATCTTGATCAATTTATTCTCCTCAAATTTTCGACTATATTCGTTCCGTGGTCGAAAATATTACAAAAAAATTACGCCTTTACTTCAATTCCTTTAAAGATAATTTCTATCATCTGCTTACTGTCTTTTTCCAGATCCTGCTCTTTCTGAATGAAAAGGGGATATTCTAAACCTTTAATAGCAATTGCGATCATATGGACAACTACATCTATATCGCAGGGTGTAAAAATGTTTTGCTGAATTCCTTCTTTTATCAGATCACTTAGAATTTTATTTTCGAAACTATAAAAATCTTCCCTCACCTGTTCGATAAAGAAATAGTGATCCAGATATTCGTTGGTGAGAGTTTTGTAATAGTTGCTAAGTTCTTTTAGATGCAGCATTCTGGTGCGAACATATTGCATAATTTTATCTTGTGGACTGTAAGCAGCCTGGATAGCATCAATCAATTTCTGCCGAAAAAGATCGGAATCTATTCGTACAATTTCAGCAAAGATATCCTCTTTGTTCTTGAAGTAGTAATACATGGTAGATTTTCCCATTCTGGCTTTGGCAGCAATTTCATCCATGGTTGTTTTTTTAAAGCCATATTGAGCAATCAATTCTTTGGCTGCTGAAATTATCCTTTCCTTTTTTTCGTTCATCTATTACCTCTTTCACTCTCCTCGACCAAATCCGTTTTATAGTCGAAAACGTCAAGGAAAAATTTTGAAATTCCCACAAGGCAGTTAAATCTTCTTGGAAACAATCCAGCAGCACCGGATGAAATACAGTCTTTTCTACATCAACCCATACGGATCAATATCAATCGATTGTTTGATAATACTGCTCAATTTCAAATTATTCTTCAGGAAATTAACAGCTCTCGACATGGTAGAAACAGAATCTGCTTTAATAATAATATGATAACGATAGTTATTTTGCAATCTCACCAGCGGAGTTGGCACAGGTCCTAAAATTAAAAGTTCTCGGGGTTCAAATAGAGTCTGTAATTTTTGAATTATCTGCTGATTTTTCAATAATTGTGTCTTTAAAAAAATCTCGTTTTTATGAGAAAAGATAAAGCGTGCAATTCTGTAAAATGGTGGATAATGCAGAGTTTTCCTCAAAGAGCTTTCCTTTAGAGCAAAAGAAATAAAATCCTGATTCATGGCACAAACAATGGCATAATGTTCGGGATTATAAGTTTGAATAATAACTTCACCGGGTTTTTCTCCGCGACCGGAACGACCTGCAACCTGGGTGAGAAGCTGGAAAGTTTTTTCCGCAGCCCTGAAATCTGGAAAGTTCAAACCTGTATCAGCAGAAATAACTCCCACCAAAGTAACATTGGCAAAATCTAGACCTTTGGCAATCATCTGAGTTCCAAGCAGAATATCGATATTACCTTTGATCATTCTGGCAAACATGGAATCATAACTTTTCTTTTTGCGTGCACTATCAGAATCCATCCTCAAAATCCGTGCTGTTGGAAATAAAATCTGTAATTGTTTTTCTATCTGCTGGGTGCCGGGTGAGCCGAAACTAAACATATAGCTTCCGCAATCCGTGCATTTTCTGGGCATGTTGATTTCATGCCCGCAATAATGACAGAGAAGCGTCATATTGCTGCTGTGGTAATTCATGCTGATGTCGCATTTTTTGCACTGGAAGAGCTTTCCGCAAGCAACGCACTGCACAAATGAAGAATGTCCTCGCCTGTTTTGCAGGAGAATAATCTGCTGCTTTTTGTTTAGTTTCTCTTCAATTTTTTTTGTCAATTCTTCAGACAAAAGTTGTTTAGGATTCTTTTCCTTTTTAATATCAATAATTTTTACAGATGGAAGTTTATAACCGAGTGGTCGATTTTCCAGTTTTAGCAGAGAGTATTTTTGCTTTATTACATTCTGCCAGCTTTCCAGGGAAGGAGTTGCACTTCCCAGAATGGCTACAGCATTAGATTTTTTGGCACGCACAACTGCCACATCTCTACCATTATAACGCGGAGTATTTTCTTGTTTGTAGGTATTCTCATGCTCTTCATCAACGATGATTACACCAATATTTTTGAGAGGAGCAAAGATCGCACTTCTGGCTCCGATCACGATTTTGCTTTTCCCGTATTTGATTTTTTTCCACTGTTCCCATCTTTCACGGTCGTTCAGGTGGCTGTGCAGAATTGCTATTTCAGCACCAAAAGCATTATAAAATCTTTCTACCATTTGTGGTGTAAGAGAGATCTCCGGAACCAGCATCAAGGCTGTTTTATTATTTTCCAGACAGTGACGGATAACCTTGATATAAACTTCTGTTTTCCCGCTTCCCGTAATTCCATAAAGCAGGAAAGTCCTGAACTCATCTTTGTCCAGATTCTCAACAATTTTTTCAGCAGCTTCTTTCTGTTTGTCTGTCAGAATAATTTTTGGAGGGATTCTTTTTTGTTTGATCAAATCAGTTTCATCATCTAATTCTTTGGCTGCTATTTGCAGAATTCCTTTATTTTGGAGGGTTTTAACAATTGAATAACTGTAGATTTTCGCGATTTTTGAAAGTGGAAATTCTTCTCCGAACTCTTTCATTTTTTCATATACTTCCATTTGTTTACATGTTAATTGGGGAAGTTCTTTTAATGTATTCAAAACCACGAAATTAGCGATTTTCTTCTTTATCCTGGCATCGTAAACTCTCTTAATTTGGATTAAATTGTTTTCTTCCAATCTTTCCAACCAATATTGAAAACGAGGAATTTTTATTTTTCCCCTCAGTTCAGCAATATCCATCCAACCTGCAAAACTGAGTTCGTTCATAATGAGTTCTGAACTGCCGTCAGAATCAGTAAGAATTCCATCTGAGATTTTTTTTATCTCCTGCTGTATTTGTATATTGATCGCACTTGGCAACATCGCAAATAAGCTTTGTCCGATACTGCATTGATAATAGTTGCTGATCCATTTTGCCAGAGACATCAAATCTTCAGGTATTATCGGAGATTGGTCAACGATTTCTAAAATCTCTTTGTATTTGATTTCTGGGGCTGGCTCATCATTTTTTTCAAAAACAATTCCGGTTTGGAGGGTATTATTGAATGAAACCAGAACTCTACAGCCGTTCACTATTTCTTCAAAACTTTTGTAAGTATAAAGTTTATCGATCCTGATCGGCAGAGCGATATTAAAATAATTCATTATTCCCCAGATTTTGCTCACGTATTTTCACAGAAAAGCACGGAATTTAATTTCATTCCTAACTTTCCAGTTGGGAATGTAAAAATAAATCCAAAATATCAAATAACAAATATCAAATAAAATCCAAAAAAAAATAAAACTCAAATCTCAAATAGCAAACTACAAATAAATTCTGTTTGTTACGAAACTCCCGTTTCGTAACCCGATAGAAAGCGCATTCCCAAACGGAGTTTAGGAACGAGATGTTTTTCGTTTAAAAAACTATTTTTCGTGCTAATTCGCCTGCCCCGTAAGGAGGAACGACACCAGTCGGATGAAAGAATCAAACTGAGTAAACTGTATCGGGGTGCACTTCGTGGAGGAAAAATATTTTAAACTCATTGACATATTTTTTTCGTAAAATTCATTTAGCTCATGAAAAATAGACAATTCATCGGGAAATCCGGTGAGGAAATAGCTACGAATTATCTTCAGAAAAAGGGATATAAAATTCTTTTTCGTAACTATCATTCCCAATTTGGTGAAATTGATATTATCGCTTTAGATAAAGACACACTCGCTTTTATCGAAGTGAAAACAAGAAGTTCGAATTTTGAGTCTGGCTTTTCCAGTGTCTCATTTTCAAAGCAGCAAAAACTTACTAAAACAGCTTTAGATTTCATATCCAAAAATTATGAATATGAAGATTTTCTTACTCGCTTTGATGTGATTGTGGTTTTGTTCGACCAGCGGGAAGAATATCGCATCAAACACATGGCAGATGCTTTTCTGCCTGATTATTAGCTATTCTATCAGGCTCCAGTCAAAATCGTCACCCAGATAAATATCAAAGTTTTGCCAACCGGTTTCATTAAAATCATTATCTATATAAATGATTTTAAAATTTCCACTGGTTTGCAGGTCTAAAAAGATGTAAGTTCTAATCTGATCCATCCTATATTTCCATATCTGATAATCTCTTTGAATGTATCTTGCATTAAGACCTGTATTTGCTTTTATCACTTCGTCCGGTTTACCGTTTCGGATGTAAATTCGTCCCATATCTGTTTGCCAGCCATCTTTAAAGTGAGAAAAATGCAGATTACAATATGCTATTCGTTCTTTGGTTTCTTCAAGAAATTCATTTTTTTCAGTGGCAGGATTTGAATCGTGTGTGAACCAGAATCTTTCCAAAAAATTTAATTTTCCATTTTCAGAAAGATTTTTCCACTTCTTTTGCTCTACAGATGAAAGGAAATATCTTATTAGCCTGAATTCATCTTCCAACTCAGGGAAGTTTCTCGGAGTCCTACTTATTTTTTCTTTGATGCAGAAAAAGTCCTCTCTTGTTTGTTTTATTCCAGATACATTATCAATAATTTCAAGACGTAAATCGTATAAACCGGGCTTAAAAGCAGAAAAGTCGATTTCTTTGATTTGATAGATTTTTTCTGCTGCTTCTCTTTTTATTTTGGACTCAATTTTCTTTATTGTCTCTTCTTTTCTTATCAGGTAAATATTTTCCGAAAAATCGAGTTCATTATTTTCGTTTGTGAAAAAATTCTGCAGTTCATAATAGAGGAAAATCTTTTCATTTGTTTGTAATTCGAAAATATGGCTGGGATTAACAATAAACAACTTGCCATCTCGATGAAATTTCCGCAAATAATCAGTTGTATCAGCAATCACGAAAGATGAAAATTCCAAATCGCTAACAAGACTTTCCCTAGATAGAATTTCAAATTCATATTCCCATTTCTTTTCGTTTTCATTGCTGATAAAAATAACACTTATCAAAAAACCGGATTTGGAAAGAGTAATTGAAATCTTATCTTTAAAAGATTGGTTACTCAAAGTTATGTCATGTTCCGTAACAATTATGTTGTTCGTGAAATCCTGTTTATGAAGTTCTTTTTCAGCTTTAGAAATAGAAATATTTACATCGAGAAGAGCTTCAAAGCCAAGTTCAGTTTTTTCAAACTGCAGATCATTATATGGAACCTGGTAATTTATTTCTAAAATCGTATTATTAGAATTGTCTAAAAATCTGTTACTATCAATAATTACATTTAATTCTTCAGCAGAAGCAGAAAGAAAAATGAGCAAAGTAAAATAAAATAAAACGATATTTTTCATTTGATATATCCGGAATAATTCATCTGTTACAACAAGGAATGCAAAATATAGCCAAACCTTGAAAAAGTTTATAAGTCAGATTCTCTCTCGTTAACTTTTTCAAGGTTTCTTTCATTTTCTCTGTGAAAATTCGGGAGTTAAACTTTTTCATAAACTCTTCTTATCTGAAAAGGTGAAGTGGGGGTTCAAGCAATCAGTTGTATTTTGGCTACGCAAAATACGAACTGCTTATATGGTTAGGCTTAAAATTTATCACTTTTGTGAT
>JAUWNO010000356.1 GCA_030612605.1 Armatimonadota bacterium | reverse complement strand
AATAACACTTATCAAAAAACCGGATTTGGAAAGAGTAATTGAAATCTTATCTTTAAAAGATTGGTCACTCAAAGTTCTGTCATGTTCTGTAACAATAATGTTGTTCGTAAATTCCTGTTTATGAAGTTCTTTACCAGCTTTAGAAATAGAAATCTTCACATCAAGAAGAGCTTCAAAGCCAAGTTCGGTTTTTTCAAACTGCAATTCATTGTATGGAACCTGGTAATTTATTTCTAAAATCGTGTTATTAGAATTATCTAAAAATCGGTTACTATCAACGATTACGTTTAATTCTTTAGCGTAAATGCACGAAAAGATGAGTAAACTAAAAAAAAAGAAAGCGAGTTTTTTCATTTGATATATCCGAAATAATTCATTTTTTTACAGCAAAGAGCGCAAAATACAGACAAACCTTGAAAAGGTTTATAAATCAGATTCTCTCTCGTAAACCTTTTCTAAGGTTACTTTTTCTTTATCTGTGAAAATCCGTGAGCTAAACATTTCCATATACTCTTCTTATCGGAAAAGGTGAAGCGGGGGTTCAAGCAATCAGTTGTATTTTGGCTACGCAAAATACGAACTGCTTATATGGTTAGGCTTAAAATTTATCACTTTTGTTATTTCCTATTCATTTGCTAAATCTTGAACTTGTTTCAGCAATTTCTCACTTATGTATAATTCTGAATTTCTGAGTTTATCTAAAGAAGGTTTTATTTTGGAAATTAAACCTTTCTCTTTACCAAAAAGTAAAATACCTAAACTTCCAATAATTTTGATCCCATTTAATTCTGCGATTTTTCTTGCTCTTAAATCATCAACAAGTAAAAAATCAGCAGATAGTTTTTTGTATAAAACCATCGCTTCAAGTTCACCCTTGCCACAATTTCCAGTATCTATTATATATTTTCCTAATTCAACATTAACAATTTTATCATTAAGATAATCTCTAAGTATTTCAGATTGAGGTTTCCCTTCTATTATTAATTCATCAAAAACTGCTTGGGGTACTTTGACTTCGTCAAACAACTTTTCTAATAAATCTAAACAATTACAAGTTGCTAAAAAAATTAATCCGGAACTATCTGCAATAATAATCATTGTAAATCTATTTTTTTTAAACTTTGAAGATCATCTTTAATTTCTTGAATACCATAATTTATTATTGGGATATTATGTTTTTTACAGGATTCGATAAATGTGTATCTATCAACTTCTGCTAGTTCACAAGCGGCTCCTGAAGAAATTTTACCTTCTTGAAACATAACAAGAGCAGTATAAAGTTTGAGAAAATGTATCATTTCTGATTTACTGTAGTTTATTAAATAAGTCTTAGGGATATCAAAAGTAACTTGCATATTTCCTCCATAATTTAATTTTTAATTTGATTAAAATTACTTACAATGAATGAACTAATAAAAATATAACGTTAAAGCTCACCCGCAGAAACGCAAAATGCTGATTCACCCTGTTAAATCCCTTTGGGAAAATCAAAGATTTTATTTAACAGGGTAAACTATAAATTCTCCAAATAAACTTTTGAATGCCAACTAAACTAAAAAAAATTCAAATCCCGTTTGTGTTTCTATGACGACTTATCCCAAGATTCCTACGGAACTTAGGACAAGTCTCATTATGAATCCCGGTTTCATCTTAAATGAACTATCAGCTCGCTGATAGAGGGGAGCTTAATTCTTGTCTTAACTTCCTTCCACGAAGAACCGGTTTCAGGGTTTTTTCGATATGATTCAAGTCGCTCATCTAATTCTCTCTTTTGTGCTTCACTTAAAGAAACAGATTTTGATTCATCTGCAATTGTATCCCAAAGATCCTCAACAATTAATATTCGTTCGTTAACACTTAATTTCATTATATTTGCTAAAGTGTAATTCTTTGTTCTGTGCAAAGTTTCCATATTTTCACCTCTTTTTTTCACTTATAAATAATCTTGACTAATTGTCATTAGAAACATAAGAAATATTTTTTTACTGTCTAAATAAAAAATAGTATAACTATTTCAGTCAAGAGAAATTTACTAAAGTTGCCTAACTGAAATTTAAATTCACCTTTGGCTGTCCGATCGTTTTTTCATCAAAAAGAGAGAAAAATTTATCATCAGGAAAAACTCTCAGCTTTTTGGGATGGATGCTCAATGTTCTCAATTTTTTTGTTTCAACTTTGATATGAACACCGAAATTTCCGGGAGAAATATTCTTCAGGTTTTCAGCTAATTCAGAGTCAACATTTTCTTCATTGATCTTTATGTAGATTTCTCCTGAAAGCTTTTTGTGTAATTCCTCAAAACTTAAAATTTTAGTTGGAATAATCCGCAGAATATTCTCGTTATTTCCACTGTATTTAGATTTATTTCCAATAATAAAAAGCTCTTTTCCTTCTTCGCACATTTTAAAATAATCATCATAATCTTGATTGAATAAAGTAAGTTCGAACTTACAGTTCAAGTCTTCCAAAATTATAATTGCGAAGGGATTACCTCTTTTATCTGTTTTTTTGATAATTTCGGAAACAACTCCGGCAATCACGATATTCCGGGGAAGGTTCTCAAGTTTATTTGCCTTGGTATTTACCAGGTGATTCAAGATGGATTTGTATTGGTTTAAGGGATGACCGGATAAATAGTAACCCAGAATATTCTTTTCCTGTTTTAATTTACGGTTTAATGTCCATTCATTAATATCCGGAAGTTCGGGCAGATATTCCTCTTCTTCGTTTTCGTCTTGCATAAGATCGAAAAACATCATCTGTCCACGCTTTTTCTCAGTAAGTATATTTGATGCATATTCCAGGGCTTTTTCCAAAGCTTCATATTTTTGAGCTCGATTTCCTTCCAGATTGTCCATTGCTCCAGCAGAAATCAGGCTTTCCAGAACAGCTTTGTTCACAGACATCGGATCGATGCGAGCACACATGGAAAAGATATTTTTGAATTCTCCATTTTTTTTCCGTTCTTCCAAAATTGAACTGATAGCTGCTATTCCCACATTTTTAATCGCTTTTAATCCAAATAAAAT
>JAUWNO010000028.1 GCA_030612605.1 Armatimonadota bacterium | reverse complement strand
CTCTTCCAGGAATTCGTAGAACAGGCAGCTCTCGCCAAAGATCTCTGCTGTGGTATATTGGCTGCTGGCAAAATTCTTGGTCATCAGATGCCAGCCCTGGTGAGTCTGCACGATATTCTGGGGTGAGATGATACCGAATCTGAAGGGAGCGTAATAGCGCAGTGTATCGCCCTCATCCATCACCAGGTCGATCCTGCAGGTCAGGTTCTCGAACAGCAATTGAGGTACGGTCCAATATGTTTCCGTGGCGTAAGGAGACATTTCCATTTCTATGGGAATGGCTATCTCGTCATTGGCAGCATAAACATTAACATGGTCGATCGTAGACTGCAAATCCAAAGACCAGTCGAAATGTACTTCTTCGTTCGGAAATAATAGTTGATTGGAAAAAGCTGTGAATGTAACATTTGGCTCGAGATTTCCCCAATACAGTGTGAAAGAGTAGAAATCATCGGTGGTTGGAGTGAACGTGTAAACAAATGTAGCCAGGTCGGTATAAGTTCCATTTCTATATAGATATAATCTCTCTGCATCTCGCTCCAGGTTGGCAATTCCTATTTCCACCGGTATTCCAACCAGATTAGTTCTGATGCGGTAAACCCAACTTTTGTAACTATGTTCAGGATCGTAAGCAGAATAGATTTCCTGCTCCAGATGATTGGGAACATTGCTCCAATAATATTCGTAAAATTCACTGAAGAAATATTCACCGACTGTGGTCGTATCAGCAGGCAGGTCGAAATTTGCATCATATCCGTTAGAAGCAAATTCATTAAATCCAAAATAGCAGGTATCTCCCATGGACAAAGTATTCATATAAGCATATATTTCATAAATCTTTCTGGAAATTGCCTGCGGTTCATCACCAAAGAAATATTCGATGCCATCATCTTCATAACTGATCCTATATGTGTAGATGACGCTGTTTTCCACCTCTGTATCATCCAGGAAATAGGGTACATTATTACCAGCTTGTCCGGTTAGATCAGGATTTACCAGCCAAGTATTGATCATAGAATAAGTGCTGCTCGAGGTTTTACGGTAAATATTGAATCCGTCAAAAGGAGCATTGCTGGATGCTTCCCACTCCAGCAGTATATGATCGTCTCGACCATAACAGATAAAATTATCTACAGAAGCCGGACCCGCAGTGCCGAACACTTCATTGGATAAAGCAGAATAGTTGCTGTTCTTATCTCTGATGCGAACAGCAAAATAGAATTGATCTCCGGGCTGCAGATTGGTAAGTTTGTAGGTGTTCTGAGCCAGGCAGGCAAGTCTTTGATAATTCGCTCTGTCCCTGATGCCATAGTTGCCATTGGCAATAGGTTCGGATGAATAAAGAATTTCATAAGATTCCATATCATAACAATCTCCCGGTGTCCATTGAATCTCGATGTGATCTGCGCACTCAGTGATAACCTGTAAATTGCCGGGAGCAACCGGAATCTCATTATCGTTCATTTGAAAAAGATTAGGAAGAACCTGCCTGAGTGCTTCTATCCAGGGTGAATAAAAGGTGAGAACTTTTTCAAATCTGCTGTTCATCTCCCAGCATTGGGAGACGGGATTCCAACCGTGAAACCAATGATAGTTAGAGACTGTCTGCGGATAAACATTGGGCAGTTCATCCATTTCTATATGAAAGAATCTTTCAAAAATGTCATAATGCTGCAGACCGGAGTTTGTATAAACCATTTGCCGGTTGGCACTATATCCCCAGAGATCGATGCTTGTATTTACAGCAAAGGTCGTGTCTTCATCAGAATAGTTAAAATCGTATTCATTGCAATGAAATCCATAGTAATCGTTTAGATAAACAGAGGGATGTATGCCCACCGAGTTGGCAGGTAGAATAACAGGTTGACCGATATTAACTATATCATTTCCAGCAGAGGAGTGATCTCTGATGGGAAGATCGGGTGAACTGATCTGATAGCCCCCGGAAATCTGTACATTAGGATAGCCCCAGTGACGTTCTCCCCAGTCGTAGCTGTGGATCTGCAAGCTGAATTCATAGGTCTCAGATTCAGTTCGGATAAGATCACAGAACCTTTGATAAATGACATTGAAAATATGATCCTCTGCCCTGGATGGATCACAGGTTGATTTACTGTTATTATAATTACCGATATTTGTCCAGGTTACTTCTCTGCCGCAACCTGAGATCAAGAGGAATTTTGACTCGTGTTCGATAAAGGCTTTATGAGCCAGAGGAACCGTGAAATAATCATCGTTGGGATGGGGAGCAGTCGTGATATGCGGATAATTTCCCTGTGGATAATAGATATACAATCCCCAACCCAGGTCAAAGGCACCGAATTCGTCATCTCCCGGATCTTCTGTTCCATTATTATCATAAAAAGTCATATTGGGAATTTCACGCAATATATGGAAAGTGCGGTCTGAATCCGTATCATTAAAGATAACCACCTGAAAAGGATAGGAATAGACATCGATAATGTACTGAGCCAGATCCAGATTACCCAGCAAGAATTCATAAGTAATGTATGACCATAATAAAAGGTCATCGGCATCAGGAATGACATAATTGCCAAAACCGTTTGTCTGCACATCCCAGGGCGCATAGAGGTTATATCCTGCTGATGCGATTCCTTCTGAGATATGGCTCATCCAGTTATCATATGCACAACCAGGTGCCGAGCCATATAAAAAATTCTGCAGAGATTCAGTTTCTTCGATTACAGAGAAAAGAGCATTGGTACAAAGAAGTAAAATAAATAAAAGTTTAATTTTTTTCATACTTACTCTTTTTGCTTTTTTTTAATTCCTGTCAAACCTTTTTGATTAATACCCCAAAAAGGAGCTGATTAACTCCCCAATTGTTATGCAGCATGAATTGGTTTTCAAGATGTATTTGCCATCAACAAGTTCATAATCTTCTTCAAGATATTTATCGCAAATTTGTTGATTATCTTTCGTTTTCTTTCTCTTAAGTATTTTATATATCTTAATATGTTTCCAGGTATTGGAAATCCTTCAAGCTCAGGTCATGGTAATAACCACGATATTCCTCGGGTAAAAGTTCGGCAAGGTGATACATGATCTGATCGATAATTTTCTGACGTTTCTTTTGATCGAGCTTGATTCCAGCTTTGATGTGGAAAGGTTTTCCAGTTTTGAACGTAACTGATGTTCGTTTGAATTTCCTGAAATATTCCCAAAATTTTTCTCCGCCAAAATGAACAACCGGATAAATCGGGACATCAGATTTTACAGCCATACTGATAATTCCGGGATGAGCTTTTGCCAGTTTGCCGTCATGGCTGCGTGTTCCTTCGGGAGCTATTATCAATATTCTGTCGCGAGCCAAATATTCCTTTGCTTTCCTGAAAGTGTCGATCGAGATGTTTTCCCGATCCACAGAGATCGATTTCCATTGAGTTGCCAGCCAACCGATGAATTTATTATCCCAGGTTTCTTTCTTTGCGATTCCATGCACTTTTCTGGGTAAAAGAAGCGTGAAGATCATGGGGACTTCCAGGAAATTGATATGATTCATGGCAACAATGTATGGACCTTTTATTGGAATCGTTTTTAGTTCAGATGCATCTATCTTGCAAATGATGTGCAAAATTGCGCGAATAATGACAGCCGAAACTTTACCTGCAAGTGTCATCGAGCATCCAGCTTGATGATTTCCAGGGCATTTGGTATGCAAATGATTTCCAGGTATTTGCCTGCTTCGCAGATCGTTTCACCATCAGCATGAACAGCCATTGAACCGCTCAACGCTTTCATCGTGAAAGCTGCACTCTGGGCTGTGGTCGTGTTCTCCAGGTTGTGCTGTGTTCCTTTGATGTAATGCATCATTGTCTTTAAAAGTTCTCTGCGGCTGCCTTGCTTAGTAAGGCACATGTTTAGAATGCCGTCGTTATTATTGGCATATGGTGCCATAAAGAAAGTTCCACCCATTCTCTTGCCGTTCATAATGGAAACCAGAGCAGGAGACACACGGGAAGTGATGTCATTGTAAGTTAGCTCTATATCAGGAGCGGGAGGATAGAGAATGAGAGTTTTGAGAGCTGCGATGAAATAGGCGGCAGCTCCGTGAATATGTTTCAACTTGGCAGCTTCCAGACCCACGATCGTATCGAAACCCACACCAATACCATTGCCGAAATATCTTCCTTCAGGATAGTTCCCGCCTTTGATGATCCCAACATCCATATACACAGGTTTGCCGTGGATAAGTGCATTCAGGCTTTCCTTGAGCGTGGCAGGAACACCAGCACCAAAAGCAAAATCGTTTCCCCTGCCAATGGGAAGGACACCGAGAACAGGTTCAATTTTCAGGTCGGGATTATTGATCTTGGTCAGCATCAAACCGTTTATCACTTCGTTGCAGGTGCCATCACCACCGGCAGCAACTACTGCTGTATCCGGCAGCAAAGCGAATTCCGCGGCAAGTTCGATGGCGTGACCAACCTGTTTGGTCAGATGAATTTCAAAGTTCACATCGTAATTCTGCAGAAATTCGTTGATAAAAGGTATGTGTTTGGGAGCGTAACCTTTTCCGGCTACAGGGTTGAGAATGATGGCATATTTTTTATTCATTTTCGTTTCCTTTCAATCTTTCGGTGTTAATTTTCGCTGCCTGTTGTTGAATGCGTTTGCGTCGATGCACTTTGGCGTGATAAAACCGGCAATGAAATCAATGATAAGCAAAGCTGGAAAAAGGATTATGTGCGACATGCTTATTTGTCAGAAATATATTTGAATTTCATATTTCCTTTTTGCAGAAACGAATAAATCAGTCAATAGTTAAAAAAAGATCTTCTGCAATCTGAATGTATACAGAATTATGTATGTAGACACAGAGGACTTTTATTTTTTCCATTATTCCCCATCAACATTGAAATATTACTATTAGATTGTTAAGAATCAATAAATTTTATGGAAGCAACTAGATTCGTTATCCTTCTGTTTCCCGCTTCTGTCCTTTCTCCTTTACAAAAATCGCATAAAACTAAAATAAACTTTATAAATTTATTTATAAGGATTAGCGATATGAAATCTTTAGTGTTAGCGGAAAAGCCCAGTGTGGGAAAAGATTTGGGAAAAGTTTTGAAATGCCGACCTCGCGGCAGAGGATTTATGGAAGGCGATAAATATATTGTTACTTGGGCTTTGGGACACCTCGTCACTTTGGCTGAACCGGAAATATATGATGCCAAGTTCAAGCATTGGAATTTGGAATACTTACCAATGCTACCGGAAAAAATGAAACTGAAAGTAATCAAACAAACTTCTCAACAATTCCGCACCATAAAATCTCTTCTTCAAAGGAAAGATATTTCTGAAGTTATCATTGCTACTGATGCTGGTAGGGAAGGGGAATTGGTAGCACGCTGGATCATAATGCTGGGCGGCTGGAAAAAGAAACCAATGAAAAGATTATGGATCTCTTCTCAGACCGATTCCGCCATCAAAGACGGATTTGCCAATCTGAAACCTTCGCAGAATTATGATAATCTGTTTCATGCAGCGGTAGGAAGAGCCGAAGCTGACTGGCTGGTTGGTTTGAATGTGACCCGCGCTCTTACCTGTAAATTTGATGCACGATTGAATGCCGGCAGGGTGCAGACTCCTACTTTGGCGTTGATCGTGAAAAGAGAAGAAATCATCAAGAAATTTGTTCCTGTAAAATTTTGGAAATTGAATGCGCTTTGTACAAGCTTCACTGCTTCCTGGCAGGATCAAAAAGGCAATGATCGAATTTTTGAAAAAGATAAAGCAGATAATTTGCTTGCAAGAATGAAAGGAAAAAATGCACTCGTTACTTCTGTAACCAGAAAAACAAGATCAGAATCAGCTCCATTGGCGTATGATTTGACCGAACTGCAAAGAGATGCAAACCGTCGTTATGGAATGACAGCCAAAGATACTCTGCGTCACACCCAAATGTTGTATGAACGTTTTAAATTAGTCACTTATCCTCGTACGGATTCACGCTATATTACCAAAGATATGGTTTCCACTCTCAAACAACGTTTGCTTCAAGTAGCCAAAGTAGGTTACAGCAGCAAAGTACAACCACTTCTGCAAAAAGAATTGAATCCTTCTGCCAGGTTTGTGAACGATGCCAAAGTCAGTGATCATCATGCGATAATTCCCACCGAAATACCGGTGCACCTAAATTTACTTTCCAATGATGAAAAGAAAATCTACGATCTGATCGTAAAACGATTCATTACAGTGCTTTACCCACCATATAAATATGAGCAGGTTGTGGTTTTATTAGAGATTGAAAAGGAAACTTTTCGGACAACGGGTAGGATTGTGAAAGAACTCGGTTGGAGAGCTGTCTCGGTGATATTGAAAGATAATGATGATGAAGAAGATTCTTCTCGTTCCATTCCTGAATTTACTAAAGGGCAGGTCGTGAAAGTGAACGACATGAAACTTGTTGCTTCTCAAACCAAACCGCCCTCGCGTTACAATGAAGCCACCCTTCTTACTGCCATGGAAAATCCGGGAAAATTTATCGAAGATGAAGAGTTGCGGGATTCCATCAAAGGTGGACTGGGTACTCCAGCCACCAGGGCGGAGATCATAGAGAAAATTATCAGGGGTTATTATGTGGAACGGATCGGGAAAGAAATGGTTCCCACTGCCAAAGCTTTTGAATTGATAAAATTAGTGCCGGAAACGCTCAAGCATCCTGAACTTACTGCAGAATGGGAAAAACGACTGGGTAAGATCATCACAGGTGAAGAAAATAAGCAAAGATTTATAGCTGATATCAAACAGAATACTGTCGATCTGATAAAAAAAATAAAAGCTTCTAAATTGAAATATGAAATCACAAATATGAGTAAGGAAAAATGCCCGATCTGCGGCAAACCGATGATGAAGTTTACTAATAAACTGGTTTGCAGCGACCGTAAATGCGGACATGAAACCGGAACTGAAAAAGAAACCGGATTGCGAACCGGACGCAAATCGAAGAAAGATCGGCAAATGGACAGGCAATTAATTTCCCGCTTTGGCAAACAAAAACAGCAGGAAGAAACTCTGGGTGATCTGTTTGATCTGTAAAGTTATCATAAAAGCCGCTTATAAAGAGGTTTTTATTCGTCCACAACTTTCAATTTCTATGAAAACAAAATTATAAGATAACTAAAAAAAGCCCCGAGAATTTCAGGGCTTTTATTTAAATCAGTAAGTCACAGATTATTTCATTAAGATTTATCCTGTGAAATGCCTGTCCCGTAGGGAAGTTTGACCGTATTGGGACGAAGCCTATTTCAGCAGGATCATTTTTCTGGTCTCAGAGAATTTGTCCGTTTTCATTTGATAGAAGTAAATTCCACTGGTTACATTTTTGTCATTATCATCTGTTCCATCCCAGATAGCTTTATAATAACCTACATCTTTAAATTCATTAACCAGGGTCCTTACTTTCTGCCCTCTGATATTATAGATTTCCAAACTTATATTACCGGGTTCTTTTAAAGAGTACTCAATGGTTGTTTCCGGGTTGAAGGGATTAGGATAATTATGACCGAGTTCTGTAACATAAATCCCATTATTTTTATATCTAATTTATTATTTTCTATACAATTAAACCTATTGGGAAAAATCTCCCCTTAATTTAGGCATTTATATCAAAATTAGGATTCCTCGGATAATAAATGATTCCAAGGAATCCTAATAAAACGATATAGAAATTATTGCACCTCTAGAAATGAGCAATTAACTAACTCATAATTTACAACTTAATCGAGAAAGAAATACCGATAAGAGAATTCTTTCCATTATCATCAATGAAACCACCAAAATCGATTTGTAGATTTTCTGAGTGATGATATCCGATACCTCCTGAAAATCTTTTCATCCCAATAATATCTTCAGTATGCTCACTTGTAGATTGATAATAATTATCATCGATGATTATTTCTACTTCCCCATCACCATATTCGGTTATCGTGGTGAGTGGACAAGAATCGGTGACTTGTTTTATATCATTTATGATGGTCTTGGTGTAGAAATAAGTTGTACCGATTCGGAAGCTGAAATTTCTTAATCCAAATGTATCAAAATCAGTCAGGTCTTTTTTGGGCATTCTAAATTCCAATCCAACAGGAATTCTCATTTGATAAATCTGTTTCTCAAAAGTTCTATCTGCTGTAAGTTTGCTTGTTTCTGTGATGATATAGTCATTCTCATCATTAAAGCTACTGCCTTCAGTATATTCAGAAATATTAATTTCATCCTCGATATAATCTGTATCTCTTTCAACGACACGATAATCGTAAAATGCTCCAAAACCAAAATTAATTATCTCGTCATATGGAATGTTGAATTTCCCATAAAAAATAAAGTTAGAACCATTATAATCACCAATATCATTAATATATTGATGATTTGATACTTCCTGAATAAAATCTGTATTTGAAGTAGATGCATAATCCATATTTTGTTCAGTAGTCAATTGTCTATCATCTGCAAAATCATAATCACCGGAAGTTAATCCATAAACGATTCCCAATTTCCAAAATCCATCATTTTTTCTTTCTATCTGTTTATCAAAAACTTTTTTTATGGAAAATTCAATTTGACTTTTATTTCCACTTTCATCTTTGATCATTGTGTAAGCATCAGTGATATTTCCAGTTTCAATATCATAATTACTTAAACTATCAGATTCAGTTATTTCAGTATAATTTCCTGAATAATCATCGTCGGTTTTAACCTTACCGGAAACCAATCTTTGATGCAGAATATCTAATCTGAATTCTGTTTCTTTATCAGAAATAGTGAATTTCCTCATAACTGCAAAGTTATATTTGATATTGGATTTTTCTGTTTTAGTAAGAAAATCACCTTCTTCAGAAAAATCATAATCAGAATATTCATCTTCTAAAAGATAATTCGTGGTTGTCTCTTCAAAACCATAATCACCTGATTCCACGCCATCCAAATACCCGCCAAAATTCCAGATTCCCATATCAGATTTAGCTTCATCTTCTTCACTATTTTGCTTATCATAAGAAAATTTGAAACCTAAAGTTGTACTACCGAAAATAAAACTATTATTGAAAACAAATCCAAGCCTTTTACTGATATCATAGTTTGTATATTTTTTTGATTGAAGCTGTTTCATGTCGTAAAGCCCATCACCATCTACATCATAATAGTATGCAGACATTTCTTCATGTTCACCCGAACCGCCATAAACATGTTCGGATTCTTTTGATTCTCTAAGTCTTAAGAGAAAAGAGTGTTTAAAGTTTTCCTTAAATGGATTCTGAAAAGAGAGTCCAAGAGGTAGTTCCGTTAAGAAGGGTTCATTTTGCTCTTCCCAATCGCCATTATTATCACGATAATATGTATTAAAATCCGCTAAATTTGTGAAGAAATATGTTCCCTCAATGAATCCTAACTCTATTGGGTCATAGATCAAATCCAAATTGTCATCTATGATATTAGCCAGGGAATTACTTCTGATAGAAACCGGTTCTTGAGCAAAGTTCAAAATGAATAATCCTAAAATAAAAATAAGTGCTATTATTTTTTTCATGTCTCCTCCTTCTTTTACCAGGTTACCTGGATGTTATCAATAAAAGTATTACCATTGGAACCTGTTGAATATTCCCATAGTAGAGTAATTTCTGAATTTGAACCAGTATAATATGTTGTATATTCGTAACCCCAACTTGATGAATTATTATCCCAATCGAACTGATAACCACCATTTATATAGAGGTCTCCATCACCAGAAATATCTACTTCTCGTGTATAAAATGAGATGGTAATATATGCGTTTTGGGGAACATTAATTGTCGTTTCCAGATATTCCTCGGCATAATAATCACCACCACATGTAATGCCATAATTCCCTTGAAAAGCGATGTTTGTGATATACCACGCAGTTCCTCCAGAAGTCCAGGATGTCCAACCGGCTGGAATTTGTCCATCTTCAAAATCTACATAGATTTCATTCAGTTCAGAAAGAATAACAGATGCTTCATTGGAATATTCAGTATAAACTATTTCAGCATATTCATTATATGCTCTTACTTGATAAGTTATTGTATCACCATATTCAAAAAAAGTTGTGTCATAATCGGTGTATTCAATGGTATTATTCACAGGAATTGTTGCGATAAGTTCAAAATCGGCGTTATTAATTTTACGCTCGATTTCGAAGCCTGATTCGTAAGTTGAATTATCTTCCCAATTTAGTTCTACTGCTTTTGTTCCTAAAATCTGGTTAGCAACTAAATCACCAGGTGGATCAAAGGCAATAGAAAAAAGATCACTATAAGCAACTGGAGTATCTTCTTCCCACTGGTTGATTGCTTTTATTCCTAAACGATAGTATGTATTTAACATCAAATCAGTTATTTCTAAAGATGTGTCATTTTGATCTGCTGTGAGTGTCTCGATAGTAACAAATTCTTCCAGATATACATCGAAAGTATCAACATAAACTGTGAAGGAAGTTTCGGATTCAGTGTTATCCAGCCAACTTAATGTAGCGATAGTTGGACTTAATATATCCACTGAGATATTACTTGGTGCCTGCCATAAAGGTGTTTTGATTGAAATCTCATCTGCCTTGTGTGTGCCTTGCTCAACGATTGTAGCAATTTTGTAACTGTAATATTGATTCTGATAAAGAGTAGTATCCCAGAATGTTGCTGTATTGATACCATCTAAAGTTTCGATAAGAGAAAAGTCACCTCCAATACCAGAAATTTCTACATTGTCGAGCATGCCAAAACCGTAATAGCCTGTATAATATCGCCACTCTAAAGTTATGGATGTATTATAACTAGTGTAATAATAAAAGGAATAATAACACCAGCCACCGGGATACCAATAATCATAAGTTGTGCCGTTAATTCTAAATCTGCCTTCTCCATCATTATATCCGTTTGCCCAGAAGGAGATAAATATTTCCGTGTCTTGCTGTACATTTACTGTAGTTTCCAAATATTCATAACCATAATCGCCTTCATGAGTTCGTGCAGAGTAATTACCCTGGAATGATAATGAATCTGAAACAAACCATCCTCCATAATCACCCCAAGTTGTCCATCCTGCTGGAATAGAACCTCCTTCAAAACCTTCAAAAAATCTTTCTGTTTCTAATCCTTCATGCTGATAAATTTTGTAGCATAAAAAATTCTCATCGTTGCTGGCTGACCATTCCAGCTTAACTCTGTCAGTGCGGATATTTCCATTGTAATAACCAATAGAAAAATCAACTCCATTTGTAAGATTGGAAGAATTGATAATCGGAGCAGAGTCAGGATAATCCAACTCAAATTGCTCAACCTCAATAGGAGTTTTTTTTGAGCAAGCCCAGAAGATAAAGCAACTGATCAGCACTAACAACACAATCAACGTCTTGCGATTTCGCATAATACCTCCTCGTATTATTTTTTTTTGTAATATAAGTTGTTTTTTATTAACTTATATTACCTTAATAAGATCATCTTCTTAACGACACTATAATACCTGGTTTTCATTTGATAGAAGTAAATTCCACTGGTTACATTTTTATCATTATCATCTGTTCCATCCCAGATAGCTTTATAATAACCAACGGCTTTAAATTCATTAACCAAGGTTCTTACTTTTTGCCCTCTGATATTATAGATTTCCAAACTTATATTACCGGGTTCTTTTAAAGAGTACTCAATGGTTGTTTCCGGGTTGAAGGGATTAGGATAATTCTGAGACAGCTTTGTTACTGTTGGTATCAGATGCTCAGCTCCAGATTGCTCTATCACAGTAACATCCCAAATTGTATCAATCTGATATTCTTCATCCGATACTTCCGATTTTATTTCAAATTCACCAAGTATGGAAAACTGATAGATAAATGTATCAGAGATTTCAGTTTGCAGCTCTTCGTTTACATACCAGGCATAACTTAACTCGCTATCTTTATCAAAGACATCTACGAAGAAGGTGACGATACTGTCTTGTTCTACTGTGAACTCCGGTTCTTCAGGAAT
>JAUWNO010000073.1 GCA_030612605.1 Armatimonadota bacterium | reverse complement strand
AAAAAAAGATCTCAAAGCAGGAGCTATGAGTTACAAATGAAAAAAAGTTTATTTATTTTATTGATTCTAATTCCAATATTATCCTTCTCGCAGAGTCTGGAATACAACCTCGATAAACCCAATAATCTTTTTATTGGCACACCTTTTCATATTTTAGTCGAGATTGCATCAAATCCTGAAGACAGTATTTTTGCTCCTGAAATAGATACTCTGGATGTCTTTATTTTGAAAAATGAAGTTTCAGGTGAGACAATTTCTGATAACGAGAAAATCACGAATCTTGATTTTACTTTTCAAACTTTTGATACAGGAGAATTTACTTTCCCAGAATTAGAATTTGCAGTTAAATCCAATGATAGTCTTTCTTTTCTAAGAACTTCAGAATTCGTTTTGAATGTTAAATCCGTCATTTCAGATAGCACTCAAACAATTAAAGATATTGCCAAACCGGTTCCAGTACATCTCGGGTTTTTTGATTTTTTTGTACCGATTATTATAATTTTAATTTTAATTGTTATTATCATTTATCTCAGAAAAATAATGCGGAAAAAACCCAAACCTGAAACTGAACAGGAATATATCGATCCAAGACCTGCTTATGTTATTGCTCTGGCAATGCTGAATAATCTAAAAAAACGTGAACTTCTTAAAACAGGTGAATTCCTGATTTTCTATTTTCATCTTTCTTATATTATGCGGTTTTTCATTGAAAGATATTATCAAATAAATGCAGTAGAAATGACAACAAATGAAATCAGAAATAATCTACAAATTGAGGATTTTAAAGAAAAATCTGAAATACTAAACTTTTTGAATTTTGCAGATAAAGTGAAGTTTGCTAAATTCATCCCAACTTTGAAGGAATCCGGAAATTCTTTTGATTTACTGGAAAATTATTTAAAGTCGTTTGAAAATACATTGGAGACGAGAAATGCTTGAATTCGTCTATCCTAACTGGTTTTGGGGTTTATTGATTTTAATTCCAATAATTGCTTATCATATTTTTTATAAACAAAAAAAACAGGTTCATCTTGTTCACAGCAGAATCGATCTGATAAAAGAAATTGCCAAAAGAAGTAGCTGGTTAAGATATCTTTCATTGTTTTTAAGATGTATAATTATCATACTTTTGATTTTTGCTTTGACCAGACCTCGTTTATCTCATAAATGTAAAGAAATTATCGGAAAAGGAATCGATATTATTTTGGCTATCGATGTAAGTGGAAGTATGAGAGCAGTTGATTTCAAACCTGTTAACCGTTTGGAAGCATCCAAAAAAGTTGCTATCGATTTCATTGAAAAAAGAAGAAACGACCGCATCGGTTTAATAATCTTTTCAGAAAATGCATTTACTCAATGTCCGCTTACATTAGATTATAATATCTTGATGCAAATCATGGAAAAAGTGGAAATAAACGAACAGGCAAATGGCACAGCAATTGGTATGGGACTGGCAACTTCTGTGGCACGCTTAAAAGATTCCGAAGCAAAATCCAAAGTAATAATTTTGATAACTGACGGACGAAACAATACAGGAGAGATAGATCCGTTTACTGCCGCAGATTTATCTGCCACTTTTGGAATAAAAGTTTATCCGATTGGAGTTGGAAGCAAAGGGTTGGTAGATTATCCAATGCAAACTGCTTTTGGCATCAGATACCAAAAAGTTAAGATTGAAATGGATATGGAATCACTAAACAAAATTGCTGAAATAACAGGCACAGAAAGAGCGCGGCGAGCCACTAATACAGAAGAATTACAGGCTATCATCGAACTTATCGATCAAATGGAAAAATCTGAAATCAAAGAATTTAATTATTTCGAATATGATGAATTGTTCCCCAGATTTCTTTTCTCTGCTTTCATATTCGCTTTAATTGAGTTCACATTTACAGTGATTTTAAGAAGAGAAATCCCGTGATGAAAAAAGAATAGAACACGGATGACACGGATCTTACGGATTAGCACAGATGAAATTGAAAGGAAAAAAACTTTGTGTCTTTGTGTTGAATTTGTCAGTGTTAGTCAGTGAAAGTCTGTGGCAAAAAAGGAAACTAAATGAAATTCGGTAATCCATATTTATTAATATTGTTAATTTTGATTCCGGTATTTATTACTTTTATTGGAATCTCTAAGGTTCGCAGAAAGAGAAATTTCAATAAATTTGCTGAGTCCAGATTTTATGATTTCTTTCTACAGGAATTTTCTGTCTTTCACTGGTCTTTCAAAAATGTGATTTTTACAATTGCTATTTTCTTCCTTATCATTGCACTTGCCAGACCGAGATGGAATAAAGAAGTACAAATTGTAAAAAAAGAGGGAATCGATATAGTAGTGTGTATTGATGTTTCCAAAAGCATGGATGCACAGGATATCAAACCAAGCCGCATGGAACGAGCAAAAGATCAGATTTCACTTTTTATCGATCAATTAAAAGGAGACAGAATTGCTATCATTGCTTTTGCAGGAAAAAGTTTTGTGCAGTGTCCTTTAACAGATGATTATGGAGCTGCGAAATTATTTTTAAATTTATTAGATACGGAAACTGTTGCCAGTTATGGAACAGACATTGGTGGAGTTCTTAATATGGCTCTTGATCTATTCAAAGGAAAAGAAAAACACAAAATAATTATCCTGGTTAGTGATGGAGAAGATTTGGAAAACAACTCCATTTCTGTTGCAGAAGATACATCAAAAAAAGGTGCAATAATCTATACAATGGGAATCGGTTCACCGGAAGGCAGCACAATTCCAATTGAAGATTCTTCCGGAAATATAGTTTATGCAAAAGATGATAAAGGTGATATTGTTTTCACTCGATTGGATATAAACACACTTTCTCAAATTGCCAAAAAAGGAAAGGGAAGATTCTTTCCAATCACACCTCAGCAAGCAGAAATATTTGAAATCTTAAAAAATATAAATTCAATTGAAAAGAAGAAATTCGATAGCAGAGAGTTCATCCGGTATAAAGAGCAGTATAAATATTTCGTTGTGATGGCTTTAATTTTGCTTTTTATCGAATCTTTGATAATTTATAAGAAGAAAACTAAATTTAAGAGAGTGATTTGATGGTTTAATTGGTTGAACTGGGAAAAGACCTTGCGAATGGTTTCTATCAGAGAGATTCTTTCTAATTAACCTTCGCAATGGTTGAATCAGTTGAATTGGTTGAATTGGTTGAATTGGTTGAATTGGGAAAAGACCTTGCGAATGGTTTCTTCCAGAGAGATTCTTTCTAATTAACCTTCGCAATGGTTGACTTGGTTAAATCAGTTGAACTGGTTGAATTAGGTATAAAAGAAAAAATAATTTAGTGTATTTTATTATGTTTCGTGGTCTATTGAATTAGTTGAAAAAGTTTTGAGGAAAAATGAAAATATTGTTAATAATTTCGATTATTTTTATCTCTTTCAGTTTATTTTCTGAAGTCTTGAATTATGATAAGGTTATTACAAATCTTAAAGGTATCAAAGAATTCGAAAAAGAGGATTTTACAGAATCTGAAAAGGAATTTAGAAAAAACTCTATTAACCATCCCAGAGACGGAAGACTTCATTTTAATCTGGGTAATTCTCATTATAAAAATGGAAAATATGAGGACGCTGAAAACGATTATAACCTGGCTCTTAAAGATAAAGATTTTTCTGACAAATCTTCTGTTTATCATAACCTGGGAAATTTGAAATTCCAGCAGCAGGATTACAAAAATGCTATAAAACATTATAGAAATTCCTTAATTGAAAATCCTGAAAATAGTGATGCTCGCTATAATTACGAACTTACAGCACGAATGCTGGAACGTCAACAGCAACAACAACAGCAACAGGAAAATCAGCAAGACCAGGAAAACCAGGAGAAAAACGAAGATCAGCAAAATCAGCAGCAGGATCAAAAAGAAAAGCAGGAACAACAGGATAAAAAACAAGAACAAAAGCAAGAGCAGAAAGAAAATCAGGAACAGAAAAAACAACAGCAAATGAAAAAAGACCAGAAAAAAGAAGATGCTGAAAAAATGCTGAACGCACTTCTTGCCAAAGAAAAAGAAGAAATGAAAAAAGAAAAAATGAAAATGAACGTTGACAAAGCAAAGAAGGGTAAATATTGGTAGATTCGTTGAACTTGTTGAATCAGTTGAATTGGGAAAACTTAACAAATCTCAAAGATTTGTGAAGTTTAGAAGTTGTTGAATCAGGATGTCATTGCGAGGTTTCTTCTTGCTGTTCAAAAACGACTTGTCCCCGAAGCTTCAGCGAAGGAGGAAGCAATATCCAATTTAAGACAAAAATATTTTTTCAATTGACTGAATAAATGGTTTTATTTTAAAGTAAAATTATGAAAAAAATCAAAACACTAAAAAATCAGATTCATTCTGGATTAGATAAAATTAAGTCTCCTGACTGTAATCAGGAATTTCAAAAAAAAGTTGAAAATAGAATAGCAAGTGAATGTGCAAAACTTGACCCGGATTTTGAAAAAGCTCTGGCAGAAGAAGGCTTATTATGGGAATTGAAATAAAATTGGGAAAGCTACTAATCAAGAATTATATCAAATTATTAATGGACTAAATGAGATTGTTGGAGTGTGAAAATATATGAATACAGCCAAAGAAATTAAAGATTTTTTTTCAACTGTCACGATTGATAAATCATGGGCATTTCAAGATAAAACTCGAAGAGAAACAAGCTACATTACTCACAGCTACCATCGATATCCTGCTAAATTCATTCCGCAAATAGTTGATCGATTAATTGATAAATATACAAATACTGGAGACTTAGTTGTTGATCCTTTTGGAGGTTGTGGAACGACTTTAGTAGAATCAAAAGTATTAGGTAGAAATTCTATCGGTGTTGATATAAATCCTGTAGCTGTTTTGATTTCACAGGCTAAAATTACACCTATTGAACCATTATTAATAAATCAAGAATTTATAAATTTAAAAAACAAAATTTATGGTTATACAGAAGAAGTTCAAATTGTTTTACCTTCTAATGAAAGAATTGATTATTGGTTTAGACCTGAAGAAAAAAGAAAGTTATCTTTTATTTTGGACAAAATATCAAAAATAGATAACGAAGATATTAGAAATTTCTTTCTTTGCGGATTTTCGAACATCTTAAAAAATTGTTCAATTTGGTTACAAAAAAGTAATAAACCAACAAGAGATTTTAAGAAAATACCATCTGAACCGATTAATACTTTTGTTAGACAAATCAAAGCTAATATAAAAAAGAATCAGGAATTTTATTCAATTTTGGAGGAAAAAGGAAATCTTAATATTTCATGTCTTGTTTATCCAAATGATGCTCGAAAAATACCGACGAACGATAATACTGTTTCTTTAATAATTACTTCACCTCCTTATGTTACATCTTATGAATATGCAGATTTACATCAACTTACTGCTTTATGGTTAGAATATACAGAAAATCTCCCAGAATTTAGAAAGCGATTTATTGGAACTACTTATAAAGAGAGAAAAGAATTAAAATTGAATAGTAAGATTGCAAAAGAAATAGTTGCTCAACTTTCTGAAAAAAGAAAAAAAACTGCTAATGAAGTTGAAAATTATTTCGGGGAAATGAATCAAGTTTTTATTGAAATGAGTAGGATTCTAAAAATTGGTGGTAGAACTTGCATAGTTATTGGAAATACAAGTTTAAAAGGAGTAGAGATTCTAAATGCAGAAGTATTTAATGAACAATTAATAAATTTAGGATTTGAGATTGAAGATATTATAAAACGAGAAATACCTTCAAAAAATTTACCATCTACTCGAGATACAAAAACAGGAAGATTCACAAAAATAAATAATAAAAATAAAACTTTTGCTTATCCAGTTGAATATATTATTATTGGGAGGAAAATTTAAAGATGATTAAGAATGAATTCACAATTAAAGACTTAATTGAGATTTATGAATCAAAAAAGAAAATTCATGGACATAATACCTTTAAATACATTTCAAAAATTTTTGAAGAAGCAAAACCAATTCATAAAAAATTTTTTACTGGTAAAGATCATGAACAATCATGGAGAGCATTTAAGGGTAAAAATCTTGAGAAATTAATTATTCACATTATTGAAGATGAAGTTAATTCTATTGGTCTCAAAATACTTAATGGAAACAAAATTGAAAGAACAAAATCTTCAAATTTAAGCAAAGAATTAAGTTTAGTTAAGAGAAATTTACTTGTAGATTTTGGAGAATTTGGTTCTCATCTTCCTGATGTAGATATTATTATTTATTATCCTAAAACATGTGAAATTGTTGCAGTTCTTTCAAGTAAAGTAACTTTAAGAGAAAGAATTGCTCAAACAGGATATTGGAAAATTAAACTTTCTTTAGATAAAGTAACTGAACATATAAAAGTTTATTTTGTAACTCCAGATGAGGATGGAACATTAAAAATAAAAAATCCTGTAAAAAAGGGTAGAGCAATTGTTGAAGTTGATACTGATGGAAGTTATGTTTTAAGTGAAACACCAATTGAAGAAAGCAATAAAGTAAAAATGTTTGATAAATTTATTGAAGATTTAAAGAAACTACTAAAATGATACAATTTAATAAAGAGTGGGAAAAACTACAATATGAAATAATCTACAATAAACCACAAATAGATGGTCCTTATCCTCAAAATATTGTTGAAAATAGAGAATTATTGTTGTATGCTCAAGTCGAATTGGGAAAAGCTCAAACTGGATATAATCTCAATAATGAAAAATTCTATAAATTACACTTTTTATTATATTCCTTATTTATGAATTGTTATTATAAATAAATTTCTGAAATGAATAATAAAAAAAAAGAATTAATAATCGAATCAACAACCCTTTGGGATTTCCCAACTCAAAATTATGGAAATAAACCACATGGAAATAATAAATATAATGGAGTTACTCCTGCGTTTATTATTTGGAATTTATTACAACGATATACAAAGGAAGGTGATTTAGTTGTTGACCCAATGTGTGGAAGTGGCACTACAATCGATGTCGCGAAAGAATTAAATAGGGAAGTAATAGGTTATGATTTGAATATTGTTAGACCAGATGTTATAAAAAGCGATGCTCGCAAAATCCCTCTTGAAAATAATAGTGTTGATTTCGTTTTTATAGATTCACCTTATTCTGATAATATCAAATATTCTGATGACTCAAAATGTATTGGTAAAATATCCTGCGAAAAAATAGAATTCTTTGATGAATTAGAAAAAGTTGCTAAAGAAATTCATCGAATATTGAAACCTAAAAAAGTTATTTCTTGGCTTATTGCAGATCAATGGATTAAAAGAAAATTTACTCCTACAGGATTTTTACTTTATCAAAGACTTGAAAAATATTTTGAAACAGTTGATCTAATTTCAGTAACCCGTCATAATCAAACCTCAAACACAGGAATCTGGCATTATCGAGCCAGAAAATTCAATTTTTATTTAAGAGGTTTTAAGTATCTATTTATAATGAAAAAGGTTAAATAATTTGAGACTTTAAAAGTGAAAAAAGTATTTTCTTTCTTAATATTTATATTAATTTTTAAAATTCTTATTTCATCCGAAATCTCAGTTGATTCTTATGTAGATAAGACTGAAATCGGTTTGCAGGATTATCTTAAACTCACAATCGAGATTTCCGGTGAAAACGCAGATAAAGTAAATAAACCAAACATCTCAAATATAAAAAACTTCCAGAATTATGGAAGTTCCACTTCATCATCTTCCTCGTATTCCATTATAAATGGAAGGATGCAATCTGAAATTACCAAAAGTTATATTTACACTCTCAAACCGCAAAAGACCGGGAAATTTGTAATTCATCCCATAACAATAAAATATAAGAAACAGAAATTAGCAACCAAACCAATTTCCATCACAGTTTTAAAAGGCAGCACAGAACCGGCACCTCCAACTTCCAGAAAGTTTCAAAAAAGGGATGAGCAACCATCAGGGCAATTATCGGATAATCTATTTATAACTGCGGAAACATCAAAAAGAACAGTTTATAAAGACGAGCCAATTACAGTTGAATATAAACTTTTTACACGCTACGATATTGCTAATCTATCTTTCGAAGAAGAACCGAATTTTAACGGATTCTGGAAAGAAGATATTTTCATAGCAAATAATGTTAATTTTAATCGAGTTAATCGCAATGGAATCATTTTCAATGTAATGAATCTTCGCAAAGTAGCTCTTTTTCCTACTCAAACCGGAAAAATCCAGATTCCAGCTATAAAAATGAACGTGGATATTAGAACTCAATCGAGAAGCTTTTTTGATTTTGGCTCAACAAAAAGCTATTCGATTAAAAGCAATTCAATCACGATAAATGTGAAAGAATTACCAAAAGAGAATCAACCCTTGAATTATTCCGGAGCTGTGGGAAATTTCCAGGTTTCTTCAAAATTAAGTTCCAAAGAAATGAAAGTTGGAGACTCTTTCACTTTTACTTTGGAAATTAAAGGTTCAGGAAATTTAAACCATTTCGACCTTCCTCAACTT
>JAUWNO010000388.1 GCA_030612605.1 Armatimonadota bacterium | reverse complement strand
TACATTTCCAAATATAGCAAAACTCGGAGATTTGGAATATGGTGAATCTGTAGATATTAATCTTGAATTTTTTGTAAATGATAGAACAAAGGAAGAAATTCCTCTTTTCGTAGATATTACAGAAGCGACCGGTTTAGCAACCGTCAATAAACTGCGTCTTCCAATCTTGAAGAGCGATAAAACTCGCGAAATCAGAAGAACTGTTGTTACGGGCATCGATAAGAAATACGGTGATCTGGAATTTGAAGAAGACCTTTCTATAGACATCGAACAAAATATTCCTCAAACTTCAAAAATAAATGAAAACGCTCTTGCCATAATCTTTGGAATTGAAAACTATAAAAATGTTTCGGATGTCAGCTTTGCTCATCGCGATGCAAATTTTGTAAAAGAATATTTCGAGAAAACTCTGGGTATTAAAAATAGTAATATTTATTTTAGAACCGATGAGAATGTTACAAAAGCAGAATTTTATAAAGTATTCTCTAAAGACGGCTGGCTGGATAAACGAGTGAAAGAGGGAAAAACAGAAATCTATTTTTATTATGCTGGTCATGGAGCACCGGAAATCAAACAAAACAAAGCTTATCTGATACCTTATGATGGTGATCCGAATTATGCATCGCAGACAGGTTATGAAATGGATGAAATTTATTCAAATTTAGCTGTACTGAAAGCAAAGTCTGTAACCGTTTTTCTGGATGCCTGTTTCAGCGGTGCAAACAGGGAAAACGAAATGCTGCTCGCAGATGCACGACCCATAATGATAGAAGTGGAAGGTCCTGTTGCCCATGGTATCACAGTATTTTCTGCAACAAGTGGAAAGGAAATTTCATCTGCCTGGCCCGAAAAGAAACACGGACTTTTCACTTACTTTCTACTGAAAGGTTTTCAAGGGAATGCAGATATAAATGCAGACAAGCAAATCACAATTGATGAATTAGGAAATTACATTCTTCAGAATGTATCTGAAACCGCAGGTTTTCTGGATAGAGAACAAACTCCAACTTTTATTTATGAAGATAAAGAAAGAGTATTAATCGAATATGAATAGAATTTTCTTGTTGCCTTCTTGTACCCAAGATTTTCTTGGGAATGAGGGAAAAGTTAAGAACTGCCTTCTTGTACCCAAGTTGCACTTGGGTACACACCTTATTGCAAAGTTTAACTTTGCTCCTAATTGCATTCCCAAGTGCAACTTTGGAATGAGGGTATGAAATCGTAACTTGGGAATGAGAGGATCCGGAAGCTGCCGGATTGGAATGAGACGAATAAGATAGAAAAGGAGACCCAATGAATCTTAAAGAAAAAATCATAAAATTATGGGAGAAAGATAAATTCTCTAATACAGATAGGAAAATCTTTGAAGAATTTAAACATGATTTGAACAAAGGCAAAATCCGGGCTGCTGAGAAAAAGAATGGAAATTGGATTGTAAACACCTGGGTAAAAAAAGGAATTCTCATTGGATTCAAAATGGGAAAAATCGTGAAAATGGATTCATTTCTGGACAAAGATACTTTCCCGGTTCAAAATCTTTCTACAAAAATAAATATTCGCCTTGTTCCAGGTGGTTCTTCCGTTCGTGATGGAGTATTCATTGGCAAAAATGTAGTTATGATGCCCCCTATGTATGTGAATGTGGGAGCTTATGTAGATGAGGGAACAATGATAGATTCTCATGCTCTTGTGGGAAGCTGTGCTCAAGTGGGAAAAAATGTTCATCTCAGTGCTGCTTCCCAACTTGGAGGTGTTCTCGAACCAATTGGTGCAAATCCTGTAATCATCGAGGATGATGTTTTCATTGGTGGAAATTGCGGAATTTATGAAGGTGTTATCGTACAATCAAAAGCAATCATTGCTCCGGGAGTAATAATTACTGCTGGAACTCCGGTTTATGACGCTGTAAATAAATGTTTTTTACCAATGCGAGATAAAAAAGCTGTTGAAATACCAAAGAGAGCTGTTGTTGTTTCCGGTTCACGTCCTTTGAAATCCAATCCTGATTTTTCTGTTTATTGTCCGATCATCATCAAATATCGTGATGAAAAAAGCGAAATTTCAATAACGCTTGAGGAAGCTTTGAGATAAATTAAAATCGTCTTCGTCGCATAGCTGGAGCTATGCGACGAGAAAAATATAAAAGACAAAATGAAAAATATTAATAAATCATTAATCAGACAAATATTTGACTCAGCACCCAAAAATGCTATCAATTTCGGCTTGGGAGAAATACAATTTCCCACGCCGAAAATTTTATGTGAATATGCCAAAGAAATCCTGGATGACAGAAATATTCGTTACACTCCAAATGCCGGGCTTTTTGAACTTAGAGAAGCAATTGCAAATTATTATCAAAATTCCATTCCTGCTGAAAATATATGTGTAACCTGTGGAGCGGAAGAAGCTGTTTATGCAACTCTTGCCAGCATTTTAAATCCTGGAGATGAAGTGCTTCTGGCAAATCCCTGTTTTCTTGCTTATGGTTCCATTATTGAGATGTTATACGGAATCCCTGTTTATTTTGATCTCGATCCTCAGCAAAATTTTAAACTCGATAAAAAATCATTTTTGGATGGAATTTCCCTAAAAACAAAAGTTGTTTTATTGAATAATCCTTCCAATCCGCTGGGAATTATTTCCTATCAAGATGAAATAAAATTCATTCTGGAAACCTG
>JAUWNO010000293.1 GCA_030612605.1 Armatimonadota bacterium | reverse complement strand
GTTGATTCACCTGGAGTACATTGTGCTGCAGTTGCAGATGTTATTGTCCATTCAGATTCTGTCCAAGTGTCGTTTGGTTCTGTTACACCAGCATTTCTAACAGCATGACTATCTAAATATTCCCAAGGTTCATCAGTGCCATCTTGATCAATTACTCCATAAGCATCTACTAAAATACCTGAACTATGGTCGCCACCGTAATATAAGAAATAACCATCATTACCATTTCCGGAGATGCTATTACTATATAAATCAGCTGAAATACCAAATGTAGCTTCAAAAGCAGTTTGATTATTAGCTACAATATATGTTGAGCCAGACGAAATTGAACCTGTTAACTGCACATCACCCCAGGATCCCGGATCACCATTTGCTTGTCTGCACAAATACCAGTTCCCGGTGGAAAAATCAATTGTTGAACCACTATAATTATACAACTCAACAAATCTTGCCTGCCAAACATCACTAGGATCAGCAATTTCAGAAAGCATAAGATTTGAAATAGCAGGCATAGCTTCTGTTGTTGCATTTGCACTTGGGACAGTTCCATCTGTTTTGTAATCTATAGCTGAACCAGAATTTGTGTAGGGATAAATCTTGAAATAATAAGTCGATTCTTCATTCAATCCTGTCCATTGATAACTTGTTGTTCCATGAGAAAGGTTTATTGCACCGCTATCATCACCAATTGTTGTATTGTCAGCAACGGGTGTTCCATCTACAGGATCACTTACATTATCAGAAGTGCTGGCTTTTATAAGGTATCCATCAGGAACCACCGAGCCATCGTTTTCTGTCCAAGATAAATCAATTTTATTCCAACCATTTTCTGTAGCCGTAAAATCTGTAACATGATTTGTTGGTTCATCTTTATATGTGGTTGCATTTGCCGTAACTCCAGAAGAATAGTTTACAGAACCATCAACAGACCATGCTTTATAAAAATATTGTGTATTGGAATTAAGTGATGTGTGATTGTAAGATGAACTGCTTCCATTATAAAGCACTGTTCCACCACCAGTTATTGGATCATTTGCTGAATAACTTGTACCATCAATAGGAGTTCCAAAAGTATCCGAAGAATTCCAGGCTACCATAACATCATCGCTACTTCCGTTCTGAGCCCATGATAAATCAATTTGAGAAACTGAAGATGTTGTAGCTGTAAAACTTGTTGGATTGGATACACCACCTGTAGGGGTTCCAGTTATCAATAAATTATCTATTGCAATATCTTCATCACCGGCATCCAGATCATTAAATTCTACAAGAATATCTATAACACTTCCAGTTCCAGTAATATTAGCAGAGAATTCAGTAAATGTTGGCGTTATTTCTATTCCATCACCCAAACCATCAAAATCTGTATCAATTTTTGGTACTGTGTTCGTTCCACCTTCAGCCTCAACCCAAATAAGATTTGTAAAGCCGCCACTATTATCAATATCATAACTAATATGTAAATATGTATTAGCATCCCAATCTTCAGCACCATCATAAGCATCATCTTCAGCTAAATATACCTTGAAAACCAAAGTTGTATAATTAGATATTGAAATGTCATCAATTGATAAAGTTAAATAATCAGGTCCACCATCTCCATCAGTATCTTGGGCTCCAAAAAAATAAGAACCCAGAATATTTGAATATTCCGCATATGGACCAATGTTTGAACCATCAGACCTAATAAAATAATCGTAACCTCCGTCAGTAAATTCTACATCACTTGTAGTATATCCACCAGCGGTTTCGAAATCTAAAGACCAAATTTGAGCAAATCCCAAACTCACCACAAACAAAAAACCTAAAATAAACAAAACCGTCTTTTTCATAATTTCCTCCTTTTTTTTTGAATTATGAAAGTTTTTTTTTCTTACTAGTTCAATCATCCGTCAAATTTTAATCCTGCAACTGACGGATGAACACAAAATTTTGAATCAATTTGGTATCTGTTATAAACTAAATAAAACATTACCTGATTGATTCTCCGATAGTAATAGATTCCCATTTGAGTTCTCGTTCTTAACTCCACTGTCATTCCATTCCCGCGAAGTCAAGTCCAAGAACTCATTTGTTGTTTCAATCGTCCCGGTTGAAGGAACTGGTAACCCGCAACCCTGACCTTGAAAAGGTTTATAAGACTTCTCTTCCTGCTGAACCTTTTCAATGGTTTTCGATCTACTGCGAAATTTAAATTCAACCTTCCGTCTCCTCTAAAGCTACGCCGGACATGTCGGAACGGTGAGAAAACCATCTTCTTATAAACCATTGCGAAGGTTAAATGAATGTTGAAAACTCCAGAAACCATTCGCAAGGTCTTACTTCTACAGCACGTTGTGAATTCAAGACACTAGCTGCCATGATCGTACCATGCTCTGTGAACGCATAAGGCAGGGCTTTTGAAAATTTGAGCCTTGAAAGGTGGTCGAAATTTGCGACCACTTCAGCTTTCTCTTCTGGGAAAAGTTGAAACATGAAGTCATCAGGAAAGCGCTCTTTGTTCCGCTTAACTTGCTCATTAAGTCGTTTAGTGGGAACACCATATAACACCGCTATATCGGCATCTATTATCACCTTCTCTCCACGGATGAACAGAATCCTCTGCTGGATATTACTTACAGGAACTATGGATTTCGTTGGAGTCATTGTACGTCGATCGTTCCTTCTTTTTTAAAATTACAAATCACAAATTCAAAATAACTTCTGGTTTCCAAGCCCTTTAGCCTATGAAACCTTTTTATTTCATTGGGCCAACTTGGAAACAGCAGGCACCGAAAAAACACTATTTCTTTCAGACCTTCCGTCTCCTCTAAAGCTACGCCGGACATGTCGGAACGGTGAGAGAGTCATCTTTGTATAAACCATTGCGAAGGTTAAATGAATGTCGAAAACTACAGAAACCGTTCGCAAGGTCATTAATTTTCAATATTCAATATTCAATATTCTGAATGTTCTCGACTCACACTCGTAAACTCGCTGCGAGTCAAGTCCATTCAAGGTTTACTTCAGCAGAATCATTTTACGGGAATATTCCTCTTTGTTTGTTCTCAATTTGTAGAGATAAATTCCGGATGAAACAGCTTGCCCAAAATCATCTTTTCCATCCCAGTTAGTTCTTATTATTTCGTCTTTGGAAACAGATTTGTTTCGGAATAGGGTTGCGATTTTTTCTCCTTTGATGTTGTAAACGGATAATTCTGCAATACAGCTTTCTTTCATCATAAAACTGATTTCAGTATTTGGATTGAATGGATTCGGATAGTTTTGGTGAAGTCCATAATTTTTTGGAATTTCTGGAGAATTTGGATTTTCCCATTCATTCTTCGGAATGGTTAAAGAAATCGGTCCGTAAATTTCAGACTCACCGGAATAATCCACGCTCTCCAACCAATAGAAATATGTTGTTTCCTGTAAAACCGGAAAGACATCTTCAAAGCTGTAATCTGTTGGTTCGGATGTTGTACCTGCTCCGGGAATTAAACCTAATGACAAATTAAGTTGATATGTTTCTTCATTGGAAAGTGCTTCGTTGCTTTCTCCACGATAAATATTCCATCCTGTATTGCTTGTCTCAGATTGAGTTGTCCAGCATAAAGTTGGAGTATTTTCTAAGTATTGAGCTGTAAAAGTGGAGAGAATAACCGGAAGGGTTGGATCCGGATTATCTTTAAGACG
>JAUWNO010000126.1 GCA_030612605.1 Armatimonadota bacterium | reverse complement strand
ATTCCCTATTTCTCCAATTTTGTAAATTCCGATATGGATCCTGATGATGCACGTTCTATGTGCTGCCGTTTGCGTTTGGACACCAGGAAGCTGGAAGCAAAAGGAGGAGGACTTTTTGGAGCAAATCCTCTTACAGGTTCTGTTGGTGTTGTTACCATTAATATGCCCAGAATCGCTTTTCTATCTAAAACGAAAAAAGAGTTTTATGAAAACCTTGAAATCCTGATGGAAAAAGCTAAAAACAGCCTGGAAATAAAACGGAAAATCCTGGAAAAATTTACAGAAAATAATCTCTATCCATACACTAAATTTTATCTGCGGGATATTAAAGAGCGCTTCGATCATTATTGGAAAAATCACTTTTCAACTATCGGTCTCATCGGTATGAATGAGGCTTGTTTAAATCTGTTTGGAAAAAACATCGGTACTGAAGAAGGTCATAAATTTGCTGTTGAAGTTATGGATTTTATGCGACAGAAACTGATTACATTTCAAGAACAAACCGGAAACAATTATAACCTGGAAGCAACTCCTGCAGAAGGAACAACCTATAGATTAGCCAGATTGGATAAAGCAAAATATCCTGATATTATCGTGGCTAATAATGATGGAGATGAACCATTTTATACAAATTCCACTCAACTGCCGGTAAATTTCTCCGATGATATCTTCGAAACTTTGGAATTGCAGGATGACATTCAAACAAAATATACCGGCGGAACGGTTCTGCACTTATTCGTGGGTGAACGCATTACAAATTCTGAAAGTTTAAAAGGTCTGATTAATAAAATCTGCAACAATTACAAATTACCATATTTTACTTTTTCACCTACATTCAGTGTTTGCCAGACCCACGGATACCTGGACGGAGAGCATGCTATTTGCCCGATTTGCAGAGAAAGTTGTGAGATTTACTCGCGAGTGGTCGGTTATTTGCGCCCCATCCAACAATGGAATGAGGGTAAAAAAGCCGAGTTTGAATTACGAAAAACCTTTAAAATAGCAGAGTAGAAAATTAAATGAAAATCGGAGCTTTCCAAAGATTCTCTTTGAATGAATATCCCGGGAAAATCAGTGCAATAGTTTTTACTCAAGGCTGCAATTTCAGATGTCCTTATTGTCATAACCCTGAGCTCGTTAAAAAAGAATTTTTCCAAGAACCAATTCCGGAAAAAGAGATTTTTTCCTTTTTGAATAAACGCCGAAATAAATTGGATGCAGTCTCCATCACAGGTGGAGAGCCAACTTTACATAACGACCTTCCAAATTTAATATCCAAAATAAAATCATTAGGTTTTTTAATTAAGTTGGATACAAACGGCACAAATCCTCAAATGCTTAAAAAATTGATACATCACAATTTGATAGATTACATTGCTATGGATATCAAAGCACCTTTGGAAAAGTATGATTATGTAACTGAAGTGAAAGTAGATACTGAAACAATTTCCAGGAGCATCGATCTAATCAAGAATTCGCAAATTGAATATGAGTTTCGCAGCACTCTCACTGAAAAATTACTTTCAAATGAAGAAGTGATAAATATCGGAAAACTGCTCGGAAAAGCAAAAAGATATTATCTGCAAAACTTTGTATTCAGCAAAACTCTGGATAAACAATTCGAATCAGCAAAATCTGTTTCTGCAGAAAGATGTAATTTTTTCACAAAGGTTTTTAAATCGAATTTTCTTGAATTTGCCATTCGCTGAAATTATTCTTTTCTATTTTTCTCTTTATATCCACAAATTGCACAAATTTACACGAATTATTATTTTGTCTATATTTTTTCAACGATGATTAACATTGATAAATTATGGTTTAATATGATTTTTATTTAATTCTCCACAAAGATATCCCGATATAGTTTACCCTGTTGGATTTATTATCCAACTGCGGTAATTCCCTATTAAATATTACTTCGTATTTCAGAGGGTAAACTTCCTTACGGGGCAAGCAAAGATACAAAGTTATATTTCTTATCTGTGACTATCCGTAACATCCGTGTCATCCGTGTGCTATCTTTAAGTCCTTTTAATAAAACAGTCTAAAAAACATTAACTGAATTCTACTAAATTCCATCTTGACAGCATTTGATATTCTTAAGTTTTTTGTTTTATAGAGATGGCAACTCTAATATCGAAATTTTTCCATAAATTATTGATATTTATATAGTTATGGACATTAATATAATCTAAGCTTTGGAGAATTTGATGAAATTATCAGAAAATGCAAAAAGAGTTTTGGAACGAAGATATTTCCAACAAGATGAAAACGGAAAACCGATTGAAAACTGGGAAAAAATGATTTCTAGAGTTGCGGAAAATATCAGTAACGGAGATCCTGAAAAGGAAAAAAAATATTTTAAATTGTTGGATTCCTGTTATTTCCTACCCAATTCTCCCACTTTGATGAACGCAGGAAATGACCTGCAGCAACTTTCTGCTTGTTTTGTTCTGCCAATCGAAGACAGTATGGAAAGCATTTTCGATAGTATAAAAAATGCTGCGCTGATACATAAAAGTGGCGGTGGCACCGGTTTCAGTTTCAGCAACTTGCGGGAGAAAAATTCGCGAGTAAAAAGCACAAATGGAGTTTCCAGTGGACCAATCACTTTTTTGAAAGCTTTCAATGCTGCCACAGATGCTGTAAAACAAGGTGGAACCAGACGTGGTGCAAATATGGCGATTCTGAATGTAAACCATCCCCAGATTTTAGAGTTTATAACCTGCAAAGAAGACCCTTCGGAATTGACAAATTTCAATATCAGCGTGGGCATAACTGAAGATTTCATGAAAGCTGTTCATCAAGGCGATGAATACGAACTGATCTCTCCTCATACAAAAAAAGTTACCCAAAAACTGAAAGCACGAGATGTCTTTATTTTAATCGTGGAAATGGCTCATAAAAATGGTGAGCCCGGTATAATTTTTTTAGACCGAATCAACAAGTTCAATCCCACTCCTCATATTGGAAGAATTGAAAGTACAAACCCATGTGGTGAACAGCCGCTGCTTCCAAATGAAGCTTGTAACCTGGGTTCATTGAATTTAGCTGCAATGATTAAGCAGGGAAAAATTGATTGGAACCTTCTTAAAAAAGTGGTTCGGGACAGCGTGGAATTCCTGGATGATGTAATTAATCAATCGAAATTTCCACTTCCGGAAATTGCTGAAATGGTTAAAGCAAATCGGAAGATCGGTTTGGGTTTGATGGGTTGGGCAGATTTATTGTTTATGCTCAAAATTCCGTATGATTACGATGCTGCTGTGGAGCTTGCTGAGGAAATTATGGAATTTGTCGATTTTCATTCCAAACAGAAATCCATGGAATTAGCTCAAAAGTTTGCAAGTTTCCCGAATTTCAAAGGCAGCATTTATGATAAAAGAAAATTGAAAAGAAAAAAGAAAAAACTGGATTGGAAGGAACTTTCGGGCAAAATTGCAAAAAACGGAATACGAAACGCAACTACAACTACAATCGCTCCAACCGGCACAATAAGTATGATCGCAGATACTTCCAGTGGAATCGAACCTCAATTTTCCCTGGTTTACATCAAGAATGTGATGGATGGAGAAAAGCTCCTTTATGTGAATCCTATCTTTGAAAAAGCAATTCGTGATGCTGGTTTGTATTCCCAAAAATTGATGGAAAAAGTATCTGAAACCGGAAGCATTTCACATCTAAAAGAAATACCTGAAGAGCTGAAAAAAATCTTTGTTACTTCTCACGATATTTCTCCGGAATGGCACATCAGGATGCAGGCAGCTTTTCAGAAATATACTGACAATGCAGTTTCCAAAACGATAAATTTCAAAAGAGATGCAACCAGAGAGGATATCAGGATATCCTTTGAATTAGCTTACGAACTGGGTTGTAAAGGCGTAACTGTCTATCGTGACGGCAGCCGCGAAAACCAGGTTCTTAATGTTGGCAGCAAAGTTTCGGAAGAAGATAAATTAAAGGTCAGTCCGCGTAAGAGACCACAAATTACTAATGGCGTCACTCAAAAAATTGAAACCGGCTGCGGACATCTTTATGTTACCATAAATTCCGATGAAATCGGTGCTTGTGAGGTTTTCACACAGATGGGAAAAGTAGGTGGCTGTGCTTCCGCTCAATTGGAAGCCATTGGTAGATTGGTCTCTTTATGTTTGCGTTCCAATGTTAAGATCGATTCAATTATTCGGCAGTTAAAAGGAATTCGCTGTCCTTCTCCCATGTGGCACAAAGGTGAGATGATCACCTCCTGTTCAGATGGAATTGCCAAATCCCTGGAAAGTTTCCTGCAACTAGATAATGGAACGCAAAATCCAAACAAAGAAATAAAATCGGAAATTTCATCCACAAAAAAAAGATACAGGGCGAGCGGTATTTGCCCGGATTGCGGCAGCCAGATCGAACATAGTGAAGGTTGTTTGAAGTGTAATTCCTGCGGCTGGTCTAAGTGCTGATAGGCTTTCTAAACTTGTTAAGTTTTGAAAACCTCACAAGTTTGCTGCTGGCTACAATCCAATTTTTTTTTTAATCTTGACATTATCATAAAGAAAAAACTCTTATCTTAATATGTTTTTCACTTTAATATAAAATAAATTATGGAGGATAAGTATGAGCAAAAATTACATTTTTTTTATGATTTTTTTTACAGTCTTAACAGCATCATTATTAGCAGTAGAAACCGGTAATATCGCAGGTAAAGTTACCATTGGAAAAACGAATGAACCCTTGGAAGGAGCTTCTGTTTATATCAGTCCTGAATTTGGAACTTATGCAAAAGAGAATGGCAGTTTCATTCTGAAAAATGTTCCGATCGGAATCCACAACCTGCATGCTAATTTTATTGGTTTTGAAAAGCAGATGCAAGAAGTTGAAGTAGAATCTGATCTTACCACAAAAATCAATTTCTTTTTGGAAATTCGAGCTATTAAAATGGAGGGAATCAGTATAACAGGAAACCGTGCTGTAACCAGGGAAACACCAATTGCTTTCACAAATTTAGATGAAGAAATTATTTCTGAAAAATATACTACAGAAGATATTCCATTATTATTGGATGGAGTTCCGGGATTATTTTCCAGCAGTTCAGGTCTGGGTGAATCCGGTATCTTCATTCGCGGATTCGATGCGGAAAAAATTCAGATTCTGATAAATGGAATTCCTGTTAATGACCCTGAAAGCCAGGTGGTTTACTGGTCAAATTGGACCGGACTTTCATCAAATATAAAATCCATCCAAGTTCAGAGGGGAGCAGGTTCATCTTTATATGGTTCAGGTGCTTTAGGAGGTTCTGTCAATATCGAGACGATCGGTTCCTCTGAAAACAAGAATTTCACTTTTCGAACTTCCGGCGGATATTACACAACCGATGGAAAAGTAGCTGATGGAAAAGGTGGAATGCAGGATTATAAGCCGGTGAATTTTAATGTTCTACTTCGATATGAATCCGGCGATCTGTTTGATGGTAAATTCAATTTCAGTATGGCTGCTGAGCGGAAATACGGAGATTCTTATGTGGTCGGTACAGTTTATGATGGATACTCTTTTGGCTTTGAAACAGAAAATAAATTTGCTGCTCATAAAGTGAATACAAGCTTCATTATTGCTCCTCAAGAGCATCTTCAGGCAAGAAGTAATTCAGATATTGAACTTGCGAAATTTCTGGGTAGAGAATTCAATCCTACCAAACATCCGTGGCAGGAAAATCATTATGTGAAACCGCAGTTTTCCATTCGAGATAAATGGCTCCTTTCCAATCATCAATCTCTGGTTACAAATGTTTTTGTAACGAGTGGAAACGGAGGTGGTGGTTATCTAAATAATGGTTTATTCGATATTGAAACAGGAGAAATATATTATAAAGATATTTTACCTGCATCTTCCGAAGCTAAACGTTTTGGTAAACATGCCAAGTTTATTTATAACCTGACCGGTGAGATATTAGAAGGTTATAATCCAGACACAAGTTATTTTACTTATGCCCCGGGAGATAGTGTACGAATTACTGGGCTTAGCGGTACAAATATGGTTACGGGAGATGGTGCTCATAGCTGGAAAAATATCAGTAATAATAACCACAAACAATTCGGATTTAATACTTATTACCAAGAAGAACTGATTGATGGCTCGTCAAGTATTAATATTATTTTTGGTTTTGAAATCCGCAATTGGAATGCAGACCATTATGCAGAATCTAATAAATTTCGTTACTTCAATCCTGATGAACCGGATAGTCTGGGAATTTATTCCGAAACACAACATAGATATGATTATTCATCAACAGTAACAAATCTTTCCTTTTTCTTAAGAAATCAAATCAAACCAATAAAAAACTTGAATATTATGCTCGACGGACAATTTGCCAGCTATAATTCAAAAGTCGAAGAAAATCCCATTTATGCTTTCGATTTCCTGAAAGGTGAATTAACAGATATCTATTTCTATCAAACCAAAGATATAACTGAAATTGTATTCAATCCTGAAGATTCAACCTGGGTCGAAGTCAAAAAATTCGAGGAAGAT
>JAUWNO010000077.1 GCA_030612605.1 Armatimonadota bacterium | reverse complement strand
CACCGGGCTTGGCAAAACGTGGAGCTTTGTTTGTTGCACTTTTGAATCGTGTGTTTCCTCTACCGCCGTTCCCACCTTTGACAATCACTATTTTCTCGTTATGATGGGTAATTTCAGCAATTTTATTTTTCTCTCCATGTGTGATATCATAGATCTCGGTTCCTAAAGGAAATCTAAGGATGATGTCTTCTCCACTGGCTCCGGTTTTATTGTTACCCATTCCGTTCCTGCCGTTCTTTGCTTTGTAAAAGTGATTGTAACGATATGCTAATAAGGTGTTTACATTCTCATCACCTACCGCAATTACATTTCCTCCTTTTCCACCATCACCGCCGTCGGGTCCACCTTTTGATACAAATTTTTCACGTCGGAAGCTGACGCAACCGTTTCCGCCTTTGCCGGATTCAACTCTTATTTTTGCGTAATCTATGAACATATTTAGCTCTTAGCATTTTAGCAATTAGCATTTAGCATTTTAGCTCTTAGCATTTTAGCATTTCAGCATCTCAGCATTTTAGTTATTTTTTTGCATATGAGGGATTATTTCTCCATCCAAGGTTACATACTGTTTCATTAAATTTGCAGTTAAGCAAGAATGAACTGGTAAAACTCCGATGATATCTCCAATATTGATTTTATTAAATTCTTCATCTGTAGTTTTGATAATTCCATGTTCCTGAGAAAGAGAAGTTATAAAAGTATTTTTAAGAGGTTTTTCCCAGCCATTTTTCCTTAAACTTACAATGTATCCAAAACATTTCAAACCATTCTGCAGAATATATTCTTTGGAAAGATGAACTGCTCCTCCATAAATTATGATTTCGTTTAATTCTTGATTTTTTGCAACAACAGGACAGGCAAGAGCAACTGCAATTTGCTCAATTGAACAGGAGCCCAATTGATATTGCATAATATCATAAAACACAAAATTACCGGGACGAATTTCATCAATCCCTGCAAAATTATTCATTAAAGAGCAGCAAGGTGTATCTCCGATCGAGAGCTCCAGTTTGGGAAATTTAGCCAAATATCGAGATTTCAAATTTGTCATTTTTTGAAGGGATTCATGATGGATTTGCGAAATTTCTTTTTGTGATTTTGCCTGATATGAATTTCCTGAATGAGTTAGAAAACCTTTGAAATCAAAAAATGGAAAATCTTTTGATTGATTTAAAATTAAATCAATTTCATTAATATTTTCAGCTCGAATCCCAGAGCGATGATAACCTGTATCAACTTCGATATAAAATCCAATTTCGTTCTTTATATTTATCTTTAAAAACTCTATGGATTCTGAAGAAACCAAAAGAATATTTAATTTAATCTGTTGAGCTAATTTATTAATTTCATCGATTTCTAATTGATTGAAAGGAAAGGCAATAGTAATATCATTCCAACCATTCTGAGAAAAATATTCTGCCATTTCAACAGAAGATACTGTGATAGAATTTACTCCAAAATCCTTAAACCATCTACCAATCCCGGCAGATTGATGAGTCTTGAAATGCGGACGGAATTTCAGATTATGGTTTTTGGCTTTTAAAACCATTTCCTGAATATTTTTCCGACATTTCTCTTTATCTAAAAGCAAAATTGGTCGAGTGATTTTCATACAATTGATGGGAAAATTTTGAGAAATTATTACTATTCTTCTTTTTCCTTTATTTCACCTTTTTTAGTTTCATAAACGTCTTTGGCGCCTTTATAAATTCCTGTGAAAGCTTCTTTAGCAAAGTGGGCAACTTTAGGAGCAGAAAATTTAATCGCTTCAAGAATAGCTTTACCGGCTTTCGGTGCAAATTCTTTGCTTTCAGATTGAACTGCTTTTGCTCCCTGTTTTGCACCTTCCAGGGCCTCTTTTGCCAGAGTTTGAACTTTTTCTTTGGTTGTAAGTTCATCATCTTTTGATGTTTTAATGATCTCTTTGGTGATGTTGCCAACAGCATGAACAATGTCTTCACCTATATCATAGGCTTTGATTACACCTTCTCTAACAGTTTTTGTTACTTTGCTTTCTCTCTTTTCCATGATTTCCTCCTGGTTTTTTTAATAATATTTCGGATTTTCCTTAAGAAAATATCCTACTAATTGTGCAGAAGCAGCAATCGCTGCAGTTTCCGCCCGCACAATATGATTCCCCAAACTGAATGTTTGAATTTTCTTGTCCTTGAACATCTCAATTTCTTCAAATGTAAAACCGCCTTCAGGACCGATAACCAAACAAATATTTTCCTCATTTAATGAACTTAAAACTTCCCAAAGCTGTCTGTTTTCTCCCGCTTCCAGAGCAACGACAGGTTTATAATTTTCTTTTATATTTTCCAAAAATTCTGTCAAGCTGGTTGTGATATTAACTTTTGGCAAAAAAGCATTATCGCACTGTTTTATTGCAGCAACAGCAGTTTTCTTAAATTTTATGGTTGTGTTTTTTGACGGCTTTCTTACAGTCCTATCTGTAATGATAGGAAAAAATTCTTTGATTCCCAGTTCAGTAAGTTTTTCAATAATCAAAAAATCATGTTTATTTTTTAAGATAGAGAAGGCAACTGCGATTTTGGGTTGAGATTGCTTTTCCTTATTGATCGTAAGAATTGAAACCGTTAAATTCTTTTTGTTTATCGATATGATTTTTGCTTTTGCTAATAATCCCTTTCCATTGGTCAGCAGAATTTCGTCATCAATTGATTTTCTGAAAACATCAATAATATGATGATATTCTTCACCTGAGATTATGATTTCCGAATCTTGTTCTCTTAGTTCCGGAGTGTAGAAACAGGGCATTGGAACTCCTTATTTTCAGATTCTATTAAATACTTTTTACTTTCGCTTGATTTACAATTAGTTCCTATTGTCATTTCTTTGAGTAGAAAACTGCTAATTTGAAATCATTGAGGACTTCCTTATTACCGATAGTTTGAAATTTTAAAAAATTATTCATTTATAGCATTTAATATTTTCAATTTTAATTCTTCATTATCTAATTCATCATAAAGGATTGCAGTGATAATTTCCTTTTATAAATCTTATCAGTATAGAGCGGATATTTAAAATTTCCCATATCCACATAATCGCGAAGAGCATTTGTAAATGCCTGGCGGTAATTTTCATTTTTGAAATAAGTTAAAACAAAATTACTGTCTCTTTGGTTGATATATTTGGTTCCGCCACCTGTCTTTTTGTTTATAGTATCAATTACAATATCGAGAATAGTACTGCGCATCTCTTTGGCAACTTCACTATCCGTTAAAACCATGCCTATATTCAGGAAAGAACGAAAATCAAAAACTCCTATTGATGGTATTTTAGGATCAATTATTAAGTCACCGACATCAATGTCGGAGACATACTCCTTTTCTATAGCTAACTTGTAGTCTTTCAGTCTCTTAGCTCGTAAGATATCATAACCATTAATTGTCAACTCATCTTTAAATCTTTTCAAATACCTTTCAATCGTTCTACTATCAACTTCAAAAAATGCTGCAATCTGTTGTTTAGTAAAACGATACGATCCTTCGAAGAGAATACCTTTGATACCTACTGCTTTCTCTATCTCGTTCATTGCATATTGATTATTCAGAATATTCTGTCTGTCTATATTTGAATTTGTTAGTTGTTTATCCATATCTCACCTCTCCAACCAATATTTATACATGCAATATTTATGTCGTCATATTTATTCAATTTTCATCTCTTATTTTATAGATGAAAAATCTAAAATTGATAATAAATGTCAACAAAAGTGTGAAATAAAAAAAAATGCCATTTTCTAAAAGAAAAATAGCATTTCATCAATATCATAAATTAAGTATTTCTATATAAAAAATTCTTTCAATTTGCTGAAAGAGGATTTTTCCAGTCTCAGTTTCTTCACCGAATCAAATTTTCCCAATCTTTTTATGAGTACCTTTTCTTCTGAATTCAGATAAAAAATCCCTGACATTCCTTCCAGCGAAAGCAATTCTTCAAATGATCATTTACAAGTCCAGTTGCCTGCAGGTGAGAATAGATTGTAATGGAACCCAGAAACTTGAATCCACGCTTTTTTATATCCTTACTGATACGACCGGAAAGCTTCGTTCTGGCTGGAATCTGAGACACTTCAGTCCACTGGTTTACAACCGGTTTACCATCTACAAATCCCCAAAGATATTTGCAGAAACTACCAAATTCTTTCTGGATTTCCAGGAATATTTTTGCATTATTTATTGAGGCTTCTATCTTTCTACGATTGCGGATAATTCCAGCATTCTGCATTAATTCTCCGATTTTATTTTCATCGTATTTCGCTACTTTCTTCACATCGAATCCATCATAAGCTGCCCGGTAATTTTCTCTCTTTTTTAGAATCGTGTGCCAGCTTAATCCTGCTTGAGCTGATTCCAATACAAGAAATTCAAATTGCTTTTTATCATCAAAAACAGGAACTCCCCATTCCTCATCGTGATAGCGAATGTATAATTCATCAGCAGTTCCTCAAGGACATCGATTCATACTTTCTCTCCTATCCAATTATAAAACTCCTCCACGATCTCATTAAATCCGTAAGCCAATTCAGTATTCTTCGCTTCTTCACGAGTAAACCATTTCAAGCATTGACCTTCCATCAAGTTGATATTATCAATATTCAGATTGGCGTGTTTCCAATATGTGTATTCGATTCTATCATCAAATTCTTTCTCGCAGAGCAGCTGAAAATCCTTAAGGTCCATATCCATTTCTTCCTTCATTTCGCGGATAATACATTCTTCTGGCGTTTCATCCGGTTCCACGTGACCACCGGGAACATCCCAGGTATTGGGATAGATGATATCCGGTTTGTCATCCCGCAGGAAGAGAAGAACCTGGTTCTTATCGTTCACAAAAATTATACTTGTGCCTTGGCGTTTCATTGATATTTTCTCCTTATTCAACCAATTTAATAACCCACGAAAATAAAAAAAAATTATCGCATTCCCAAAGAGGGCTTTCACGCGATGCTGCATGGCTTTCGTGGAACGAGTAGTTTAAAAAGAAAATTGCAACTTACTATTTTCTTAGTGTTACTTCCTGCACTTAGCGGCTTATTTTTTCTAACCATTGCGAAGGTTAATGTGAAAGAATCTCTCTGGAAGAAACCATTCGCAAGGTCTTCCTAATTCAACTGATTCAACTAATTCTCCATCACAATCATCTTCGGTCTCGTAACACCTGCTCGAATTTGGGTATGACCATTAATGTAAATCAGATTTCCTTCGTTTTGTTTGAAGAAATTATCGTAATCTGCATCCATCTTAAAATCACCAAAACCTTCTGTAATAATAAACGGGAAAGGGATGTTTTCGTTTCCTGTGAGAGCTACTCCGATTTCTTCCCCTGTAAAATCAACCAGATCTTTATTATTGATGGAAGCGGCAATCACTCCTTTCACTTTTTGCTTTTCTGCTTTTTTCAGGAATCTGGTATCAATTTTGCCGGGAATAATAATGATTTCATTTTCATTGCATTTTGAAATATCTTTGTATTCTTTCAGATATCTCAGTTTTCCCCAAGCCTCATTTCCAAAACCGATTATCCCTTTTAAAGTTGAACCTTCATAAGAGATAGTTGCAGAATGTCCGGATTCGATTTGTGTAACTTTCCCTGTCACTCCAGCATATCGAAGATACGGGTCTTTATCATATTGAATGGTAACTGAACCTTTTTCAGTATCGATTTTTTTTATGGTTCCTGTGGTTGGCACAGTAACCAGCATGGGATGAGTTCGATCCTGAACATCAATAATACGGGAAGCGAGAATATCTCCTGCAAAGACAAAATCTCCGAGGTTTTTCTTCAGATACCTGGTGATTAATTTCGGTTTTATATTCAGTTTTTTAGCAATATTTATGGTTTGTGGTTTAGAAGAATAATCCTGAATTTCCCGCATGATTATTGTGCCAGAAGCAAAATTGATTTTTTCAACTCTGCCACGAACCGGTGAATCAAAATAAAAGTGCTGGAACTGAATTTCATCAATGAGCCCGCGGGAACCGACTTCTACGATTCGCTGACCGTATTTTACTTCCTGACCTTCCTTAATTCTCAATGATTTTTCGATATTATCCGGGTTTAATCGCAGATATGTTTTATCGAAAAGCGAAATCACATATACCTTGGGTGGATCGAAGAGATTCTCACCGATCACGGTTTCGGAAGTTACTGCATCACCTTCTTTAACCAAGATCGAACCTTCATAAGGAAGTTCAACTTTGTGGGTCTGAAAGCCTTTTACAATATTTTTTCTTTGAATAAAGTTTTGGAATTCTGTTTCAAGATTCTTCTGAGAGAAAGCAAAATTGTAAAGATTCATACATTTATTTTCTTTCTGAAAATCTATATGAAGACTTGCATCAATAAAGATAGGAAGGTCAGATTTGAAATTTTGCTTTTCATCTTCAAGGAAGAAACCCTTTTCCAAAGAGATAGAAATATCTTTTTGTTTCTTATTATCATTAGGAAAATAATAAACATCTCCAACCTTGATTGGCAACGAGTTTCCGTTTATTTCAATTTTCATTACAGGTGCATCTTGTTTCCATTTTTTACCTAGCGGACGAATCACCAATCCGATTTTCTCAAAACATTCTTCGGTAAGAAGTTGGGTGGCAAGTTTTTCATCTACAGCACTGAGTTTCCCCATGTGCGGAGAGATGAAATGTTTGTCTTTCCAGATTTCAGTTATTCCTTCTGGTCGGAATCCATCATAAATTATTGATAGAGCTTGAGCATTGTTTTCCGTGTGAGCCAAAACTCCTCCGGAACCAATCAGAATATTGATATCGTGCATGTGGAACTTTCTGCTTTCAAGAGCTTTTTCAAAGTAAAACGCTTCAGTGATTTTTTCCAGGTCATTGCGGTTTTTTTTGATTTTATCTAAAAATCCAATCTGTTTCGTATTGAAATTCATATCCATATGTTGCTTTTTGCTCATTCGAATTGCTTCCCTGGCTACAGCATGCTCGATAGAATTTTGATATGAATCGGTTGGAATATAGGTTGGATAGAGCATCTTATTAGCAATATAATTGGCAATATAAGTTTCATCGAGCTCCTTTGGAAGCCAGTTTTTGATATTATCAAATCCGCTTTCCTTAAGAACGTTTGAGATGCTGTAACTCAAACCATAATTTGCACTTACAGTTCTGAAATATTCTCCCAGAATATTGGAGAAAATATCGGTTGTTGCACCTCCAATATCCACAGCCATCACATTCTCATCGAGCTGCTCACTCACAAGTTGCAGGGAACGAATTACTCCGGTTGGAGTTGGTATGATAGCATCATCAACGCAGTTTTTAAGTTTGGAATAACCTGGAGCTTGTTCCATCACGTTATCCATAAAAAGTTTATGAATCTTTTCTCGTGCAGGAACCAGGTTTTCTTCTGTTAATGTGGGACGGATGTTGGGGACGATGTAAAGGTCGAAGCGTTTCTGGAATAGTCCGGCAATAAAACTCTGAGCGTTTTCATTGCCTGCAAAAACAAGTGGAATCTGGTTTTTATCGCCAAATTTTGGTTTAGGATTGGCAAGCTGCAAAATTTCACCTAATCTCAGGATTGAAGCAATTGCACCGCCATCAATACCACCACACATCAAAATAATATCTGGATGAAGGATTCCCATTGCCTGCATTTGTTCCAGGCTACTGCGTTTGTCATCAATGGCAAAAGTATCTAAAATCACTCCTCCAGCGCCATAGGCTGTTCTTTTCCCACTACTGGCAGAATCGAACAGTGTAAGACCAATCACGAGAATCTGGAGTCCGCCACCTGCACTGCTTGTGGAAATATACAGAGTTTCTTCATTAAATTTTAGATTTTCAGGGGAAGCATCGTTCGCAAGAATTGGTATATCAGCATCATTTTCCAGTTTCCTTATAGCTTCGCAAATTCCGATATTCACATCTTCCACTGGTTTTTCCACAGTTGTAGCAGCATGTTGCAGCGATACGATCTTGTATTTTGCGTTGAATCTTTGAAGAAGTAGAGCTTTGGTTGTAGTGCTGCCAACATCGGTAATAACGATTCTTTTTTTGGATAACATCAGTTTCTCCTTTTGAGCCCAGAAAGGAATTTTTGCAATATTTTCCAGAGCCATTTTTTCAGATTCTTCTTCTGAAATTGAAAGGTGTTTGATCAGGAATTTTTTTGTATCTTTAATTATATGCGAGTAACTTTTACGATATCCAAATTCATCTGTGCAGTTACTGCAATATTCTTTTCCAATGTCTCCTCCGGAAAAATCTTCAGCATCTTTCATAACTTTTCCACAACTTTTGCAGATATAAACTTTCTTCATCATTTTTCCCTCTTTTATTTTTCTTTTTTTGCCACAGACTTGCACTGACT
>JAUWNO010000465.1 GCA_030612605.1 Armatimonadota bacterium | reverse complement strand
AAATTCAAAATAAGTAACAATATTATTTCTCTTTTTCTCATAGTTATCTCTTTTAATAATAGATACTATTGACTTTCAAGTACCACTATCTCTTTTAAGAAAAAATAAACTTGTTGTCAAATATTTTTTTTTACAAACAGAAAATAATTTTTTACCCTTGAAATACGCGAAAAAAAATTCTTTCAACTAAAATTTATTACATCCTCAAAGAGGACAGCTTGTATGAAAATGAAATATCTATTGATTTTAAGGACTCAAACTTACGAGACCGTTCAATAGCAGTTAAAGAAACCTTGAGAGGAAGAACCTCTGAAAGAAGACCCTGAAAAAGTCTCTCTCAAGTATTCTTGCATTTGACTCTTTCAGGGTTGAAAAACGATAAATGTTCATGAAAGAAACCTTGAAAGGGCTAAGCAGGAAGAATCTCTGAAAGAAGCCTTTTCAAGGTCAAGAAAAGCAAGAAGTCCCACAACCATTTGCAAGGTCTTTTACCGATTCAACCGATTCAACTAATTCAACCAGTTCAACCAGTTTAACCAATTCAACCAGTTCAATCTTACCAAAACCTGAACGATCTTTCCAACATGATTTCATAGGAATTTTGTTCTTCAAATGGTAAAATATGATATCTTAAAGCTAACTTAAATTTGTAAGGCAAATCGTATCTTAAAGATAAATTGTGATAAACTCCCATTTCGGATGAAACTGCTAAACCTTCCGGTCTCTGGAAATGAGCAATATAATCCAAAAAAAGATTTCCGAAAATATATTTTCCCATTCCGATTGTTAAATTATTCAAAAACATATCATATCCGGATTCTGAAATTTTCTTTTGTTCTTCCGCTAAAATCAAAACATCTGTTGGATTCTTGTCGTTGTAATACCTTTCAAATATATTCTGAATAATATCTGTTTGAAGAAAAAAATAATCCAATCGGAATAATTGCCGAATTTTGTTTTCAATGGGAGAAATTATGGGATCAATAAAAATATTGCTGATACTCAGTCCTGCAAGCTCAACTACCGGATCCTGTAATAAAGTTCTTTTCTGCGAATCTGAAATTTCATCAATTCCTTTTCCATATCTTAATCTGGATAGAATACTTACAACGCTTTTATCCTCAATATTATCACTTCTCAAATCATATTGTAAAGCACCCAGAGAACCTATCTGCTCATCTCGCACATTAAAAACTTCCAAAGTAATTAAAGAACCATCTGAAGCTTTTTTATAAAAACTTCCGGAGATCTGAACTGCTTTTTCATATTTACTTCTTCGAACCTGAACAAATTCAACATCAAAATTCGTTCCAAACAAATCTGCTGATCCGGCTTCAGCAGTAAAAAAAGCTTCCGGAATCCTGAACTTACCATCATAATATAGCAAATGCAGATAACTCTCCGGATTAACCACTAAATTTACAGGATATGTGACATAATGACAATTATCCTCAAAATAGAGCATTAAATCGAGATAGAATGGCAAATTCCTTTTTTCAACAGGTTGCTCCTCTATTTTTTCAGGTTTTAAAAGATTTTCCCATCTTTCTTTAGTATTGAAATCAGTAACTTTAGTAAATAATTTCAGAAGATTTTCCGTATTCGAGGGATATATTACTGCCCCATTAGAAAAAAGAATATCACCCTCAATTTTTATATCATCAAAAGGACCGGTAATTAAAAGCTCATCCTCATCGCGACCTGTGATAATTGCATTTACAACTGAATTATAAGGTACATATTTGGGAATATTGATGAGAATTCCATTTTTGGAAGTTCTGAGAAAAAATTTACCCAAATTAAGAGTTCCCAGAAGAAAATTTCTGTCATCATTCTCGATGATATTCCTAATATATATTTTGCCTTCACCCATCCTCATTTTGCATTTTTTAAGATTCATTTGATTATCAGCAATTTCGAATTCGATTTTTATTTTATCGATCTTTTCCAATTGATTCTTTACCTGTAAACTTGCTTTGGAAAGTTTAAAAGAGCCTTCCCTAATTGAGAGTCCATTTTCTTTCATACTAAGCTCGAATGTAAAATCGCATTTAGAATTGCCGGTTTCAATAAATTTGATATGATTTGAAATTAGTTTAAATAAATCACCCTCAAAATCTAATTTTACAAAATTTGAATCAGGATAATTTATATTATTCCA
>JAUWNO010000338.1 GCA_030612605.1 Armatimonadota bacterium | reverse complement strand
ATTCTACCGTTTAACTCCTGGTCGTGAAGTTCGTTTGAGATATGCATATTTCATCAAATGTGAATATGCGGTAAAAGATGAAAATGGAAATTTGACCGAATTGCACTGCACTTACGATCCTGAAACAAAAGGTGGTTCTGCACCGGATGGAAGAAAAGTGAAAGCAACTTTGCATTGGGTTTCTGCCAAACATGCGATCAATGCTGAAGTTCGTTTATATTCTCATTTTCTTTCAGTTCCGGATCCAGGTTTGGAAAACAAAGATTTTAAAGAATGTTTGAATCCTGATTCTTTAGAGATTTTAAAGGACTGTAAACTCGAACCTGGTTTAGCAAATTCAAAGCCAGGTGAACGCTTCCAATTTGAAAGGCAGGGTTATTTCTGCGTGGATTCAAAGGATTCCAAACCTGAGAGTTTAGTTTTTAACCGCACTGTTACTCTTCGCGATGAATGGGCAAGATTGCAGAAGAGAAAGTGATGAAAAAACTTATCGCAATAGTTGATGATGAACTGGATATTCTTGATCTAGTGGCAATAAATCTGGAAAAATCAGGTTTCAAAACTGCAAAATTTGAAGATGCATCCGGTTTACTGAACTTTCTGGAAAGTGAAATCCCCGACCTGATCGTACTTGATCTGATGCTGCCGGATATAGATGGGTTCGATGTGTGCAAAAACCTGAAAAAAAAAGACAGGTTCTCCTCGATCCCCATAATTATGTTAACTGCCAAAGGAGAAGAAACCGACCGGATTTTGGGTCTGGAATTCGGGGCAGACGATTATATAGTAAAACCTTTTTCACCGCGCGAACTTGTTGCCCGTGTGAAAGCAGTACTCAGAAGAAGCGACCCCAAAAAGAAAGAAAAAGAAATTCTGATAGTTGGTAAAATCCTGAAGATCAACACAAATAAATTTGAAGTTTATGTAGAGAATAAAAAAATCGCTTTGACCTCGACCGAATTTAATCTTCTCAAACTCCTTACCAAAAGGGTTGGCTGGGTTTATTCCAGGAATCAGATTTTGGATCATCTATGGGGAAACGAAAAAATTGTCATAGATAGAACAGTGGATGTTCATATTAAAAACCTAAGAGAAAAGCTGGGATCGGCAGGTAAATTCATAAAAAATATTCGCAGTGTGGGTTATAAAATAGATGAAGAATAAGAATTCTAACCACGAATTAACACCCCGATACAGTTTACCCCGTCCCGAATGCTTTCGGGACTGGGGTCGTTCCTCCTTACGGGGCAGGCGAAGAAACACGAAGAAATAATGTTAAAATATACTGTTCATTCCTATCCGTTTCTCATTCCCAAATTGCATTTGGGAATGCAATTGTTGGAAAAGTTTTTCTTTGATTTTGTTAAGATGAAGTATTTTTCGAAATGAAATTTCTTTTTAAAATTGTGTCCCCAAATAAAATTTAGGAACAAGAAGGAAAATAGAAGAGTGAGATGAAACTTTTAAACAAAGCAATTCGTACATTTTCCATCATTTTGATATTGTATGCTATTCTGGTCTTTGTCCTGATTGTTCACGTGATACCGTTCACAAGCCTCCTGTTGGCAATATCGTTGATCACGGTTATAGCTCTGCTCATTTCGATTTTCTATTCATATTCCATTATAAAACCTGTTGAAAACCTTAACGAGCAGATCGGGAAAATTGCAGAAGGTGATTTCTCCGAATTAAAATATTCCAAAAATCCCGAATACAGGAATATCTTCAATAATCTTGATGGCATTTCAAAAAAGCTTCAAAAATATGAAGCTAAGCTTTCCAAACAAAAGGAAGGTTTTAATACCATCATCGAATCGATCAAAGAAGCTATCTGGATCCAGGATAAGAAGGGATTTATTACAACTTCAAACCAGAGCTTTATGAACCTTGTACAGCAAAGGAATGTTAAGGGACAGTATTTCTGGAATGTGATCCGGGAAAAAGAGCTTTATGATGTCGCTGACAGCATCTTTAAAAAACCGGAGAACAGAACCGAAGAAATTGAGATGGATGGAAAACACTACCTGTGCAGCACATCCCATTCTCCGCTCACGGAAGAAACGGTTTTTATCTTGTATGACATTACCGATATCCGCCAACTGGAGAACATAAAGAAAGATTTCATCCTTAATGTTTCCCACGAACTGCGAACTCCGCTCACTTCCATAAAAGGTTATTTGGAAACCCTTGAAGATGAGATCGGTGATGAACATCCAACTTATATCGAGGTTATAAAACGAAACACAGATCGGCTGATAAACATCGTTAAAGACCTGCTTACTCTTTCCAGATTGGAACACGATATTTCCCTGGAAAAAGAAGAAATAAAGCCGGATGAGTTTCTGAAGAACATCGACAAAATTTTCGAGCATCGTCTCAAAGAGAAAAAGCTGAAATTTCAATATTCTATCAAAAATAAACTGGAAATGTTTGTTGCAGATAGATTCAAATGGGAACAAGTTTTCATCAACCTGGTAGATAATGCCATCAAATATACCGAAAAAGGTGAGATAAAAATAGAAGTAAAACAGGAAGAAAACAAAATCATTTTTGAGATCACCGACATGGGAAATGGGATTGCACCGGAACATCTTCCCCGCCTTTTTGAACGTTTCTACACGGTAGATAAATCCCGCTCTCGCAAAATGGGCGGAACAGGTCTGGGACTTTCAATAGTGAAACATATCGTCAATCTTCACGAGGGAACGATAAAAGTAGAAAGCAAAATTGGGCAGGGAACGAGATTCAAAATCAAACTTCCATACTCTCGTTCCTAAACTCCCGTTTGGGAACGCTTCGTTTTCAGGTTACGAAACTGAAGTTTCGTAACCAACAGAAGTTTTCAAAACTTCCGAAGTTTATAAAGAAGTTGCTTAAATATTCGATCATAATTAATTTGTAATTAGTTTATAATAAAAAGGAAAAAGAAATGAATAAAGATGAGATTCTGGATATTCTGAAAAAAAATAAAAAAATATTACAAACAAAATTCCAAGTGAAACAGATAGGTCTTTTTGGTAGTTTTGCCAGAGATGAGCAAAAAGAAAATAGTGATATCGACATATTTGTTGAGACCGAACCGAAAATTGAGTATCTTTTTGGAATTGAAGATTTTTTAAAAAGCAGATTACATAAAAAAGTTGATGTTATTAGAAAGCATAAGTTT
>JAUWNO010000550.1 GCA_030612605.1 Armatimonadota bacterium | reverse complement strand
AAAAATCATCTTTTTCTTCATATTGATTTCAGCATTTTCTTTGAACGCAGAATTCAATATAAAAGAATTATCCATTAACACCACAAACGATGTTCTGAATGACTATCGAAATTTCTATTCAAAAGAAAACATATTCAGGTTAGCAGCAGTGATTGGAATTGCGGGTGTTTTTGCTAATACTTCTTTAGATGGGAATTTCCAGGATTATTATCAGGAAAATATTCGAAATAAGAGTACAGATGATTTTTCAAAATTAATACGAGATTGCGGTAGCGGCAAGATCACAATCCCTATTTATTTAGCAGTTACTTTTGGCAGTGAGTTTGCCAAAGAAACATATTTTGGCTCAATTATTAATAAATGGGGGAAAAAGACGTTAAGGAGCTATTTGGTGGGAGTTCCCGTATTGCTCACATTCCAAAGAATTCTTGGTAGTTCCAGACCATACAGATTCGGTTCTTATTGGCATCTGTACAATGATGATAACGCTGTGAGCGGACATTGTTTTGTGGGGGCTGTACCATTTCTTGCCGCTGCTAAGATGACTGATAATATTTATCTGAAAAGTTGTTTTTATTTTGCTTCTTCTTTAACAGGTTTAACCAGAATTAATGATAATAAACATTTTATTTCGCAGGTTGCTTTGGGTTGGTGGATCGCCTATATTTCTTCGGATGCAATAGATAAAACAGAATTAAACAAGATTCATTTAACACCAACAATCGTTCGTGAAAATGTCGGATTGGGTTTGAACTTAAATTTTTAAAGATTAAAAAACTTGATAAAATATCAAATCTTATAATCTCGACACAAGTTCGTAATATAAAAGGGATTTGTAAAATAGAGTATTTAGTACCTCAATCCTCTCCTCAGAGGAGAGGAAGTTTCTCCTTCTCCTCGATAGGAGAAGGTCGGGATGAGGTGGATATTATAAGAAAATGAATATTAGCAGGGAGCATTAGCTAATCCTATTAACAAAAGAGGGAAAAATGAAAATAGTCTATTCGTATTATATATTAGATATTGTCCATAGAGGGCATCTGAAAATGATGGAAAATGCTAAAGCAATTGCTGGAAAGGATGGCAAACTTATTGTAGGAATTCTTACCGACGAAGCAGTAATGGAAAAGAAATCCAAACCCATCCTTTCATTTGATGAAAGATTTGATCTGGCTAATGCTCTTAAATATGTAGATTTAGTTGTAGCACAGGAAACATATTCTCCTATTCCAAATATAAAGAAAATCAAACCAGATATTCTTATGGAAAGTACAAGTCATGACGAGAAAGTTATAGAAGAAGCACAAGAAGTAATGGAAAGCATTGGTGGAAAAGTAATTGTGATACCGTATTTTCCTTCACAATCATCATCTAATATAAAGAATCAAATAAAAAAATGAAATTAGTCTATTCTTATTTTGTGCTGGATATTGTCCATAAAGGGCTTTTAAATATGATGAAAAGCGCAAAAGCCATGGCTGGTAAAGATGGAAAATTAATCGTTGGAATCCTAACTGATGAAGCTGTTATGGAGAAAAAACCAAAACCATTACTTTCTTTTGACGAAAGATTCGAGTTAGCTTCTGCATTAATTTATCCGGATATTGTTATACCGCAAGATACATATTCTC
>JAUWNO010000253.1 GCA_030612605.1 Armatimonadota bacterium | reverse complement strand
CGTCAGTTTGGAGTGTCTGTCAGTTGTGAAGGTTTTCCTACCCGTAATGAAACAGTGGTGATCGATTTTGATAAAACAGGAAAGATCTATAATTTCGGATATACGATCAATCCTGCTCTGCACGAACTTTTCGAAGCGCAGGGAACTGCAGCCGGAGATTGGGATTACCGACAGATTGCTATCAAGTTCTTAGAAAATTATAAGACTTCTTACACTACCAAAAACATCGAAGATGTGGAAACTCTTTATTCCGAAGATGCAATAATCATAACCGGAAAAGTGGTAAAACGAACCAAACTCGATAAAGAAATCGATACAGATTTCTCAGATGAAGAGATAATTTATTTCAAGAAAACCAAGCAGGAACACATTGCCAGCCAGAAGCAGGTATTTGCCAATAACAGATTTGTTTGGCTTCAATTCGATACATTCAATATAAACGTAGCACCGGTTGACAAAATTTATGGTGTTTCCATGCAACAGAATTATTTTTCAACAACTTACAAAGATGAAGGTTATTTATTCTTGCTGATAGATTTCCGGGGAGAACAACCGCTCATCCACGTTCGTAACTGGCAGCCCGGTGAATGGGATCTTTCCAAACAGATGAAATTGGAGAATTTCAGGTTTTATTAAATGATGGCGTAAACGCTGTGGTGTGGTGTTGGTTTAGTCAAATACCTACACCTAAACAGCCTGTTGAAAACAGATTAAAAGCTCTTTTTTTCTCAACCCCCTCTAACTCCCCCTATTCAGGGGGAGAATCTGTCTCCTTTTGTCGCAGGCAATTCCCTTCCCCTTCGGTAGGGGGAAGGGTTAGGGTTGGGGGTCGTGGTGAATTAAGAAAAATAATTTTCACACAGCCTTTAAAGTCGCAGGTTATTTGGTGTGTTTTCCTATGCGTAAATGCATAGGTTATTGAGGGATAATACCAAAAAATAGCCCAGTCCTTTTTAACCCGTTAAATTTTTGTTTCTATTTAACTGGGTCAGGGCTGGGAAAAGATTGTTGACATAAAAATTATTATTAAAAAACTTAACAGGTAAAAGTTCAAAAATCAAGGAGTTGATTATGGCGAGAATGACAGTTGATCCCTTTTATTGCAAGGGATGTGGATTATGCATTGAAGCTTGTCCCAAAAAGATCATTCGTCTTTCGGATAAGTTCAATGAAAAGGGTTATCATTACGCTGAATGTTTTGATCAGGAATCATGTATTGCGTGCAAGCTATGTTACACATTTTGCCCGGATGTGGCAATCACAGTAGAGAAATGATGGGGGAACAATGGCAGATAAAGTATTGATGAAAGGAAATGAAGCAATAGCAGAAGCAGCACTTAGAGCGGGTTGCAGATTATACTTTGCTTACCCGATTACTCCTCAGAGCGAATTAATTGAATATATGTCTAAAATGATGCCGAAAGTTGGTGGAACATTTGTCCAATCGGAAAGTGAGATAGCTGCGATAAATATGGTTTACGGTGCATCCGGTTGTGGTAAAAGAGTGATGACTTCTTCATCATCTCCGGGAATTTCTTTGAAACAGGAAGGAATTTCATATATTTCCGGAGCGAGTTTACCGGCAGTAGTTGTAAATGTGGTTCGCGGTGGTCCCGGTCTGGGAGATATTCAACCTGCTCAGGGAGATTATTATCAGGCAACCAGAGGTGGGGGACATGGTGATTATAGAAATATTGTATTAGCTCCAAGTACAGTTCAGGAATTTGCAGATATGGCTCCGCTTGCTTTTGATCTGGCAGATAAATATCGTATTGTAGTTCTTATTCTCTCAGATGGTTTGATCGGTCAAATGATGGAACCTGTGGAATTTCAACCTGCAAAAACTGAAGAAGAAATAGAAAAACTTGGTAAGCAGCATGAAAGCTGGTGTATGCATCCTAATGAAGATGAACCAAATCATCATCATCATATTATTAATTCATTGGAGTTAGATCCAAATGTTTTATCCGACCTTGTTCTGAACCTTGAAAAGAAATATATAGAGATTGAAAAAACTGAAATCAGGTTTGAAGAATATAATATCAGTCCTGATAATGAAATTCTTTGTGTAGCTTATGGAACTGCTGCCAGAATTACAAAATCTGCAATTGAGGAACTGAAAAAAGAGGGTAAAAGCATAGGATTGATCAGACCGATAACACTCTGGCCCTTCCCAACAGAAGCAATCAAACAAGCTTTCAATCAAAACGTGAAAAAAATTCTTACGCTCGAATTAAATCTTGGTCAGATGATCGATGATGTGCGTCTTGCAATTGAAGGAAAAGTTCCGGTTGATTTTATAGGACGAGTTGGTGGATTAGTGTTCTCACCGGAAGAAGTAAAAACCAAAATTGAAGAGATTTTGTAGGAGGAGAAATGGAAATTATAGCAACAAGACCTAAATCTTTAACTAAAGCACAATTCACATATTGTCCCGGCTGTACACACGGGATTTCACATAGATTAATCGCAGAAGCAATGGATGAACTGGGTATGAGAAATAAAACGATGGGAGTTTGTCCTGTTGGCTGCTCTGTTCTTGCTTACAATTTTTTCGATTGTGATATGGCGGAAGCAGCTCATGGAAGAGCACCGGCTCTGGCTACTGGAATGAAAAGAGCGAGACCTGATATGCATGTTTTCACTTATCAGGGAGATGGTGATTTGCTTGCAATTGGAACTGCCGAAATCGTTCATGCTGCAAATCGCGGCGAGCATTTTTCGGTCTTCTTCGTTAATAATGCAATTTACGGAATGACCGGCGGGCAAATGGCTCCGACTACTCTTCCGGGAATGAAAACTACAACCTCTCCTTATGGAAGAGATGAAAAAGATATTGGCTATCCCATCCGAGCCTGCGAACTTCTGGCTACTTTGGAAGCTCCTTATTATATTGAGAGAGTTTCCCTGCTTTCTCCTCAGCATGTTATTAAAGCAAAAAAAGCGGTTTATAAAGCTTTAAAATTTAATAAAGAGGAGAGAGGATTTACTTTTATCGAGTTTGTTTCCACCTGTCCAACAAACTGGGGATTTGAGCCTATGAAAGCTTTTGAATGGGCAAAAGAAAACATGCTTCCATTCTTCAAACTCGGAGTTTTCAAAGATAAATCTATCGAGGAGGAAGGAAAATGAAAATCGAATTGATCTGTTCAGGCTTTGGTGGACAAGGAGCTCTCACGATTGGAAAATTCTTATCTTTAGCTGCCATGAAAGAAGGAAAAGATGTTTCCTGGCTTCCCTCTTACGGACCGGAGATGCGAGGTGGAACTGCTAATGTTGCTGTTGTTATCAGCGATAAACAAATTGCCTCACCGTTAGTATCTCATCCGGATTGGCTGGTTGCTTTGAATAAACCTTCGGTAGATAAATTTGGTCCAATGATAAAATCCGGTGGACTCATGATTGCGAATTCTGATATGTGCCCAGATAAACTTGAAAGAGAAAATGTCGAGGAAATTTATGCTCCGATGTTATCCATAGCAAATGAAATCGGAAGTGCTAAAGTTTTAAATATGGTCTCATTAGGTGTTATTATCGGAAAAACCGGTATCGTGAAATTTGAGACTGTAGAAAAAGATTTAAAAGAAATATTAGGAAAGAAAAATCCTGCTCTTTTAGAAGCGAATTTGAAAGCAATTGCTAAAGGAATTGAAATAGGGGGAAAAAGTTAGAATCGGAGAAATGGAGAAAGGGAGAAAAGGAGAACCGGAGAAAAGGAGAATCGGAGAAAATATTTTGGGTGGTATTACGATCACCTTTTGTTTTATTTGTGTCTTAAAAATTTTACTTTTTAAAATATCTTTTTTTGATTGACAGTTTAAATCGAAAATTTGCTTCTAAACAAAAAAATATTGGAGGAGATATGAAAAAAAACAAAGTTTTATTAGTGGGAGTTATTTTCATTACAATTTTCATGATTGTAAGCTGCGGACCATCGACTAGAACAGTTACCCGGGTTTCTGTAGATGAAGTTCAAGATTTGAGCGGACGATGGAATGATACGGATTCCAGGTTGGTAGCTGAACAGATGATTCGTGGATTGATCAGCCGTTCCTGTATCAATGATTTTGTAATGGAGAATGACCGAAAACCTGTA
>JAUWNO010000244.1 GCA_030612605.1 Armatimonadota bacterium | reverse complement strand
CGTGTTTTTTTTGGCAGAAAATCGTTAACACCAATGTTAAATATAAGAATTTTAAATTGTTTGTTTGGCATTTGAATATTGAGATTTATTTGGATTTTGTTTTTTGAGATTTGTATTTTCCAGTTTATCTGGGTTAGGGTTTCAAGTATAAAATTAGGAGGAATAAAGTGCAAATAAAAGAAAATTTTAAACCGATTGATATACTTCTTCTCATCCTGGTTTTCGGTTCTTTATGGGGACTTTCCGAGGTTATTTTCAGTGAATTTTTAAAGCAGACAGGAATTCCGTTTAGAACCGGAATTCTGGTTGGAATGGGAATGGGTTTGATGGGTATGGCTTCCGGGATTATTAAAAAATACTTTATGTTTATGGGAATTGCCTTTGTAGCAATATTATGCAAACAACTCGTAGTTCCCATTTTACAGGTTTCGATTATGTGTAAGGCAAATTCCTGTCTTGCAGTTCTAATCAATGGTTTTACTTTAACAGGTGCTTTTTTTCTAATCGGAAAAAGATTAGATAAAAATCTTAAATTCAAAATCTTAACAGGTCTGATAGCTGGATTTTCAGCAGCAGTAGTTTTCTATTTTGCAGGAATGCGATTAGCTCCCTGTCCGAATCTTTTATCTTATTCTCATTTAAGCGGGTTTTTATCTTTTCTTTTTAAGAAAGGTCTGGTTTGGATGATTTTTTCCGGAGTGTTCTTTCCAATGGGATACATTCTTGGAGAAAGACTGAGGAACTCGCTAAAGAATCTCAGAATCAATAAACCTGCATTTTATTATGCTGTTTCCGGAACCTTGGTGGTTTGCTGCTGGCTTGCTGTAGGTTTTGCTATTTCTGTTGTATAACAAACAATCCTGTTTGTTTCTTTGCACAAGCAGGATTGCTTGTGATACATTGACAAAAAAAATCACCTGTTTTTCCTGACTAATAAATAAACTAAAAGGTCTTATATGAAGAAAAAAGATTTATTAAGAATCCTTGTACTTGTTCTAGTCATTGGATTTTCAGCTTTAACTTTTTTAAACAGGCAAAATACAATATCAAAATCCAGGTTTTTAATGGATACAATTGTAGATATATCTGTGACAGCAAAGAACAAAAATTGTACTGAAAAAAAACTTGAAACTATTGTTGACAGCACATTCTCATTAATTTCAAAATATGAAAATAAATTCTCTTTTTTTAATGAGAATGGTAAATTATGGGAGATAAATCATTCTGAAAAAGATAGTTTTTCCATTGATTCGGATTTTTATGAAATATTGAAATTATCCTCAAAAATTTATTCGGAAACTGATTCATTATATGATGTAACAATTGGCTGTTTAACCGAACTCTGGGATTTTGATAAAGCTCATATTCCATCTTTGGATTCGATAAAAACGGCTCAGGAAAATATTGGATTTCACAGGATAAAATTTTCCGAAAATCAATTATACAAACCAAAAGGAATAAAACTTAATTTTGGAAGTGTAGCAAAAGGATTTATTATTGATAAAGCTATCATTTTCCTGAAAGATAATAAAGTTGAATCTGCAATTATCAATGCTGGTGGAGATATTCGTATTTTCAATTATCCCAAACCTTTAAAAGTTGGAATTCAGAATCCTCGAAAACAATCTGAAATTATTGATGTTCTGAAAATTCAGAATTCAGCAGTTGTAACTTCCGGAGATTATGAAAGATTTTTTGAGATCGATGGACAGATTTATCATCATATCATTAATCCAAAAACAGGATTTCCAGCAGATAATTCTATTTCGGTTACAGTTATTGCTCCCACTACAACAATCGCAGATGCTTACTCCACAGCTCTTTTTCTGATGAAGACAGATGATGCAATAGAACTTACAAACACAATTGAAAACATCGAAGCAATAATTTATTATTTCAAAAACGATGAAATTGTGAATATTAAATCGAGGTGCTTAGATGAGTATTTGATATATGATTAAACTTGTTAAGTTTTTGAAACTTTCTGCTCGTTCCCAAATTGCATTTGGGAATGCAATTTTTTGAAAAGTTTTACTTTGATTTCATTCGGGGAGATGAGATAAAATTAATTTGAAATTTTTAAAAGAGGAAAAATGAAAAACAAAATAGATATCCAAAGTATGGAAGATGAACGCAAGATCACGATTGATAAAGTGGGAGTGAAGAATGTTCGGTATCCAATAATTGTGGCAGATCGAATCAATGGAACGCAAAGTACTGTTGCGGATCTGGACATTTTTGTGGAATTACCCCACAATCATCGCGGAACCCATATGAGCAGGTTTATAGAAGTTCTGAATCATTTTCATAAAGAGAACTTTATTGATAAATTACCGGAATTTTTAGGTGAAATAAAAAATGCTCTGAATGCAGATTCTGCTTATACATGGATTAGATTTCCATATTTTGTCAAAAAGAAAGCTCCGGTTTCCAGAATCGAATCCTTAATGTCTTATAATTGTTTTTTCCAAGCTTCATTAAAAGAAGATTTTGACTTAACAATTGGAGTGGAAGTTCCGGTTACAACTGTGTGTCCGTGTTCAAAAGAAATTAGTGAACAAGGTGCTCACAATCAAAGAAGTTATGTTAATGTGATGGTATCTTTTTCAGATTTTGTCTGGTTAGAAGAGCTTATCGAAATCGCTGAATCATCTGCAAGTTGTGAAGTTTATGCACTTTTAAAGAGAGTCGATGAAAAATATGTAACTGAAAAAGCATTTGAAAATCCAATGTTCGTGGAAGATGTTGTTCGAGAAATAACCCTCAAATTGAAAAAAAATAAAAGAATAAAAAGTTTTAAAGTTGAATCTGAAAATCTTGAATCGATTCATAACCATAATGCTTATGCTTGCGTTGAGATGAGAAAAGATTAGCAATATGATTTTTCGACCTCACTCCGACCCTCTCCTATCGAGGAGAGGGAGAAAAAAGAGAGTGGTTTTGGAACGAATGTTATTAAGAAGTTACTAAAATAAAATTCGTGTTAATTCGCCTGCCCCGTAAGGAAGAATGACTGTATCGGGGTGTAATTCGTAGACAGAAAAATAATGAAAATAATATCGAAAAAGCTGAATAATCAATTTAAAATAATCTTTGCTAAAGATGATTCCAATCCTTTAATTTGTATGCAATTATACATTCGTGTCGGCTCAAATTGGGAATATGGTAAGGAAGCTGGATTTTCTCATTTTACTGAACATCTCGTGTTTAAATCTACTAAGAAATTTCCAAATAATTCTTTAATGGAAAGAGCAATTTTTCTGGGTGGAAGTATAAATGCTTACACCGAGTTTGATTCGACCTGTTTTTTTATTACTCTACCATCCAAGTTTTTAGCTGAGGGAATCGAAATCTTATCTGAAATTGCCCAGAATGCTGACTTTAATGATAACGAATTTATTGCGGAAAAGCAAGTAATAATCGAAGAATTCAAGCAATTCCAAAATGAACCTGAAGAATTTTTCATCGAAGAAATTGCCAAAAATTATTTCAGCAAAAACCCATATAAAAATCCAATTATTGGAAATTTAGAATCATTGAAAAATGCAACCCCAATTGATTTAAGAAAATTCTATAGAAAATATTATATTCCAAATAATAGCTTTCTGGTTATTACTGGAGATTTTGAACAAAACAATCTATTTGAAATTATTAATAAGTATTTTGGAAATTGGAATACAAATGAACTTCTTAAGAAAAATATCGAAATTGATGATCTGCCTGAAAATCCAATAATTCAAACTTTCTCGAAAACGATTTCAAATGACATTTTAGCTTTTATTTTTCCTGATCTCGCAGAATCACATCCGGAATCTTATGCATTATCATTGGCTGTAAAAGCTTTTGCCAGTGGAAAAAACTCCGTACTTTACACCAGACTTTTCAATGATGAAAAGCTGATCGATGGGATAAAAGTTCATTCTCTAACCGGAATAAACAATGGAGCTTCCATTATTTTAATAATGCCAAAAGCAAAAAAAGATTTGAATAAAATTACAGATGTTTTTTTTGAAGAGCTTTCCACGTTCAATCGATTCGGGATTCAAAAAATTGAAGAACATAAAAAGGAGCAGATTTTCTTTTACAGATATTCCTATGAATATGTGGAATCTCTTGCTTCCAGTTTAGGAACAGAAGAGATTCATTTGGGTTATGAACACTTTCAAAAGTATCCTGAAAAATTACAAAAAATAACTAAACAAAATGTAGATAAAACTATTAAAACATATTTCAAACCAGTATATTTGGGTGTT
>JAUWNO010000412.1 GCA_030612605.1 Armatimonadota bacterium | reverse complement strand
ATCTTCGATTTTTTTATACCAAAAATCTTTTCTTACTTTTATTTTTTTCTTTTCCTCAGACCAATTGAATCCATGCCAAAAAGACGAATCGCAAAAAACCGCAATCTTCTGCCGTTTCCAACAAAAATCGGGCGTGCCGAGTACTCCCTTTTGATTTTTTCGATATCCACGTAAACCAGAAGCCCAGAGTGCACTACCCATGATCGTTTCTATTTCCGATCCCTTTGCCCTTATACGAGACATCTTGTAGGAAATGATTTCCTTTTTGTTTCTATTCAAACGCATCATGATACATCAACCTTTTTTAGTATCAACTCTTTTATGGTAATATACTCTTTTATCTTGTTGGTATTTTCTTTCCGAGTTCTTTTTTTATACCCCAATCTATTACATATATTCTCAACCTTTGATGCAAATTTATCACACTCGGCAATAGTTATATATAAAAAACCGTCTATGGCTCGGGTACTAGTTTGCCATTCAACATCCGTATTCAATGGTTTGGCAGGCGTGTGTCCCTCAATGTTAAAAACCTTATGATCGGTTCGTGTAATCCATCCAGCGCCAACTTCTATTACAGCACCCCATGACTTTGCCATATTAACACTGGTTACATAAACAACATATATTTTTTCAGTTGAATAACTTTCGATAAAAAATTCTCTTAAATAATCATATACTTTCATACCTTCCGGTATCCTGCTAATTTCATCATCACAACTCGTGTATATAATATCCTCTGGAGGAATTCGATTAAATAACAATAAACTGTAAATAACATCTGATAAATCCTTGTCCTTTTTTGTATGACATATTAATATTTTCTTTTTCTGGGCATCCACTTTCTTTTTTATTCCAACAATGGGAAGAAAAGCATTCATTTCTCCCTTGATGATTTTTCCCATTTTTGTTAATGTGGCTTTGTCAATTTGAGTTATTTCCTTGTTTATTTTCCTAGTCGCACTATCTGATGCTTTCTTCTTATATTCATCAACCAGCTCTCTTAGCTTTCTTTCTTTTTCTTCTTGTTTAATTAATTTTTCTTTCTCCTTTTCTTCTTTTCCATAAGTTGCATAAGCACTTCTAATTTCGACAATGTCGGGTAATAATTTTTTAGCAACAAACGAAATCACTTTCAGATATCTCGGATCATCTGTTTTATATCCCTGCCGATTACTTAATGCCATATCCGGCAACTCTGTCTCTTCAAATAAATCCACATGAAGTTGACCAACAACAAAAACTTCTTGAAGCTTATTCTTTCCAACATAGGATAGTATATTGTATTCGCCAATTTTACTATTAGATAACAACGAAATAAAATTATCAGGAAAGTCACCATGCATTGCTTTTCTTCCTCTGGTAGTTTTATATGCGCCAATCCAACCCTTTATGATGAGATCATATTTTTTCTCTTCTCCGGTTTTATTTTTGAGAACCATTGGAATTTTTACTTCTTTTCGCATTTCCAATAAATTTTTCTTCTTATTAGGATATTCGTTTTTAAAATAATCAACCAAATGTTTAAAATCACTACCAATAATAATTAGACCTCCCAGTTGCTCAATCATTTCTTGATCAAAGCTTTCTATGATTTCCTCTTTGTCATTCTGGATTATGTGTATTCTAAAATTTCTGTCTACAAGAGGGAATATTTTGAGTAGATTTTTCTTAATCGTCTCAAAGCTTTTATTCAATCCATAATGAGGCTCTTTCATTATTATTGAGGTACCGTGTTTTTTAATCTTTTCAAATTGCATGTCTTTTTCTTCCAAGGGATCCAGAATTCTGTCATCTCCAACGTACATTGTAAAAATGAATCCTAATTTTTTACCGTCTTTGATTGTCTGAACCCATATATTTTCCGAAACCGAAAGTGCTGCTAGCTTTCCAACGCCTTTTCTACCTATTTTCCGGCGTCCTTTTTTTGTATACGAATCTTTTTTTGTTGTACGAGTTTCAGCTGCCACATTCAAGTATATTTTTGTATCTTCATATGACATCCCAATTCCATCATCCTCAACAATAAGGGAATTAGGTTTTGCTATAATATATACATTTCTTGCATCGGCATCATAAGCATTGGCAATCAACTCAGCAAGAACATAATAAATATTCGTGTAAAGACTTGGTCCCAATAACCTCAATATTTTAGGATCAAGTTGCAATTCATATTTGCGTTCTGATTGGTTACTCATAAATACTCCTCAAAATGTTTAATAATGCTTTTTCCGATTATCTCACCTAATCGAACAGGTACGGCATTCCCTATGTATTTTCCCAATCTTTTAAATCCTACCGGTGAAGTAGTAGGTATAAATTTATATTCGCTGGGAAATGTTTGTAGGATCGCCCCTTCTCGTATTGATAGGGCTCTATCTTGTTCGGGGTGACCAAATCGTCCCGTCCCAAAACTAAAAAACTGTGTCGTAATCGTAGGTGCCGGTTTATCCCATTCCATCCTTGCATAAACAGAAACATAAGTGTTGCCGGTTTCTTTTCT
>JAUWNO010000471.1 GCA_030612605.1 Armatimonadota bacterium | reverse complement strand
AGAGGGAGAGGTTATAGATGCTGAATATGAAGATATAGATAAGGACAAAAGTAAAGAATAAAGGCTATCCCCATTACATAAAAGAATCTCTTACTTAGAGATTGAAAAAAAGGCAGCTTTTTTTAAAGCTGCCTTTTTTTTTATTTACTTGATCAAGGTTTTTAATCCAAATCAGAAACCTTCGAAATTGGACCTCTGAAAGTTACATCATCAAATTCTCTGAAATGAGCTTTGCCACATTGAATTCTTTGTTCTTCACTCTTTCTTAATTGTTGACCTTCGGATTTTGTTTCTGCAACAAAATAAACTTTCGTTTCATTCTTTTTTATCAATGCCCAATCAGGGTTATATTTCCCGATTGGTGTTTTTATGTGAAACCAGAAAGGAAGTTTGAAGTAAAACTCAATATCATCCCTGGATTCACATTCCTTTGCAAATTCATATTCAATATTTGAATCGAGAGGAATTATGTTATCGTATATTGTCTTATTATTATTCTTAACTTCGAATTTGAGTTTATCTAAATAAATATTAATCTCATCATCCTTGAAAAGATGCATTTCATATTCTTTGTTACCAATTTTCTCATATTTTATTCCATTGATGATCAATTCATTCAGAACTTCTTGAATCTCTTTTATAGTATAATCCATAAAAAGTTGTGGATTAATGAGCACATCAGTTAATCGTTTGGAATTTTTCAATATCTGTAAAATAGTAGAACGGGTTAATCCTGTTTTATTTTGAATATAGTTCAAAACATCCGGTATTAAGAATTTATTTTCAATATAAATCTTTTTTGAACCTTTTATATCAAACCCAACACCTTCATCATCATACTTTATGGATGTTTTTGTCGATTTTAAAATCATCTTTGTGATTTCCGGTATTTTTTTTATTTCATTCGAAGCTTTATCTATCAAATCTGAACTTTTGTAATTTACACGATATGTTGTTTTATATTTAATCCTTTCCCAGATTTCTTTGAAATTCTCATCGAGTTCGAAACCTTTCCGATATTCAACTTTTATTCTATCTCGTTTGTTTTTAATTCTTCCTTTGAAGGAAACACCACAATCGTCTTCAATCTCTTTTTGAAGATGCTTTGCAAAATCTTCATAACTTTCATTTGCTATCACAGTTAAGCGATTAATATTATCATCAAAAATTCTTTCGCCATTCTGGTTTACGGAAAGTCTTAAACCTCGTCCGATTTCCTGCCTTTTCTTAAGTTCGGATTTGGTTTCATTTAAAGTGCAGATTTGAAAAACATTAGGATTATCCCAGCCTTCACGTAATGCAGAATGACTGAAAATAAACCTTAAAGGTTCATTCGAACTCAATAATTTTTCTTTTTCTTTCATTATCAATTTGAAAGTATCAATGTCTGCTTGAGATTTTGCAGATTTTTGAGAATCCTTAAAATGACCTTTCTTATCCTGTGCAAAGTAACCATTGTGAACTTCATTTATCGAAAATGGAATTAAATCCTTGTATGCTGTTTTTTCTGAATATTTATTAAATATCTCTTCGAACCAAACTGCAAATTTACCTTTCAATAAATTCCCCGATTCATCATACTTCCTGTAATTAGCAACTTTATCTACGAAGAAAAGAGAAAGAACTTTTATTCCCTTCTTTTGTAAGATTCTTTCTTTTTTGAAATGTTCCTCAATTGTTTTTTCTATCTGGAATTTCATTATTTCATCGGTTATTCCGCCACGAGACTCACCTACGAAAATGTCATCTCCATTCGATAATGAAATACATTCATTGGAAACATCTATTTCATTGATGATATAACCGTTTTTGTAAATTTCACGATTATTGGACAATTTATAAAGGTCATCACCGACTTTTACAGATACAGCTTTTTTGATAACTCCTTTATCCGTATTTTGAATAATTCGGATTCCGGCAGAAGTAAGGGTTGCAGTTGAACGCACTCTTTCCAGACTTATAAAAGCATCATTGAAATCATTTTCCGAAACTATGGAATCAACCTCTATATGTTTTACCAAACCGAGATCATAAGCCTGAACCGGATTCAAACTGTAAACCAGATTATAGAAGTTTGTGTGAGTTGCTGAATATCGAAGGGTGCAGCAATAATTC
>JAUWNO010000297.1 GCA_030612605.1 Armatimonadota bacterium | reverse complement strand
GAATTCAATCCGAGATTCAAATTCATTTCACCATCATTCCTAAAAATGCCAACATACATCTTGGATGATTTGAAAGAGAAGAATATCAAGTTTGAGGAACTCGCTGAAATTGACGAAAAAATAGATGAACTGGATATTCTTTATGTAACCCGGATTCAGAAAGAACGCTTTGCAGATCCGGAAGATTATGAGAAAGTAAAAGGCTCTTACATTTTAGAAAAATCAATGCTTTCTAATGTAAAAGAGAATTTCAAAGTAATGCATCCGCTGCCGAGAGTCGATGAAATTTCCACCGATGTTGATAATACCGAATTTGCCTATTATTTTCCACAGGCAAAGAACGGAGTTTATATGCGACAAGCAATTATTGCGATTCTTTTGGGAGGTGTGAAGTGAAACAGTTGAAAGTTGATGCGATAAAAAACGGAACGGTTATCGATCACATTCCTGCGGGAAAAGGAATGCAGGTTGCTGATCTTATCAATGTTTCAGGTGAAAATATCGTAATGATCGGAATTTCTTTACACAGTAAAAAGGTCGGGAAAAAGGACATTATCAAGATAGAGAACAGAGAGCTCTCACAAGAAGAGATCAATAGTGTAGCTCTTATAGCACCTTCCGCAACTATCACAATTATCAAGGATTTTGAAGTCATCAGAAAAGCTAAAGCAGAAATCCCTGAATTGATTGAAGGATTGATATTATGTCCGAATCCGAAATGCATTACCAATTCAGAAATCATAAAAACAAAATTTATGGTAACAGATGAAAAACCTTTGCAGGTAAGATGTCATTATTGCGAAAAGAAGTATCTTGTGGAAGAAGTGAAGATAAAAATATGAAAAGATATAGAACACGGATGACACGGATAAAACGGATGATCGCAGATTGGACTCTACTTCAAACGAAGTTGGAGTTGAGAACAATCAAAGATAGAGAAATGAATGTGTAAGAAGAATATTTTATTGAAACACACCTCCCGACTAAAGTCGGACTCCTCTCAAGAGGAGATTTACTCCGTGCTCTCCGTGTGCTCTGTGGTTAAATAAATAGTGATAATTTATATTAATTCATGGTTTCAAAATAGGAGGAAAATTGGCAAAAAATATTAATTATGAACCATCGAGAACTTTGATGGAATTCAGGTTGCTTCCGGGACAGACTTCCAAAGAATCAACAACGGAAAATATTTCATTAAAGACTCCATTGGTTTATTCAGAAAGAAATGAGAAAAAATACAATTTGAATATTCCTCTTGTTTCTGCAGCGATGCAGTCTGTTTCCGGTTCTGAAATGGGAATCGAGCTGGCAAAACTTGGTGGGGCAGCTTTTATATTTTGTTCACAAACCATCGAAGCTCAAGCAAAAATGGTTAAGAAGATAAAAACACACAAAGCAGGTTTTGTGAAACCTAAGACAATGAAGCCGGATATGAGGATTTCAGAGATGTACAATGTCAGAAAAGATACGGGTCATTCCACTTTTCCTGTTGTCGATGATAATGAAATCTTTCTTGGTTTGATCTCAAAGTGGGATTATGAAATTTCTCTGCATTCCAATTGCAAGATAAAAGATAGAATGATTCCCAAAGCTAACATTGAAATTGGGAAAAATATTGATGATCTAAAGGAAGCAAATCGGATTTTGCTGGAAAGTCATAAGTCGGTTCTTCCACTTTTGGATGATTATGATAAATTAGTTTCTATGATATTTCGTAAAGATATTAATGACCAGCTCAATAATCCACTGGAAGTTCACGATGAAAAGAAGCGTCTTCTGGCAATTGCTTCTATAAATACTCACGATTTTAAAGAAAGAGTTCCGAGACTTGTTTCAGCAGAAGTTGATGTTATTGCAATTGATTCTTCAGACGGACATACAATTTATCAGAAAGAAGCAATTGAATGGATCAAGAAAAACTATCCGCAAATCCCGGTTATTGGTGGAAATATTATCACAAAAGAAGGATTCAGGTTTTTAGTTGATGCAGGTGCTGGAGCGATAAAAGTGGGAATGGGTGGAGGATCTATTTGCATTACTCAGGAGCAGAAAGGAACCGGAAGGGGTTTGGCAACTACAATAATCGATGTTACAGAAGAAAGAGATAAATATTTCAAAGAAACCGGAAAATACATCCCGATCATTGCTGATGGTGGCGTAACCAGTACCAAAGACATTACGATAGCTCTTGCACTTGGAGCAGATTATGTTATGATGGGTAGGTATTTTGCCAGGATGGAAGAATCTCCAACCGATAAGATAGTTGTTAATAATCGCGTGATGAAACCTTATTGGGGAGAAGGTTCTGCTCGTGCTCGAGATTGGAAAATGAAGCGTTATAATCAGGCAAAATTTGTGGAAGGAGTGGAAGGTCTGGTGGAATATGCAGGAAGATTACGGGACAACCTGGAAGAAACTCTGGCAAAAATTAAATCTTCTATGTCCACTTGCGGAGTGCAAAATATAAAGGAATTCCACGAAAAAGCAGAAATTGAACTCGTTTCCGCACTTTCTATCAGAGAAGGAAAAGTTCACGATATATATCAGGCAACAGAATCGAACGAGAAACAAGAAGATGAAACAGAGAATTGATAAATAGAACACGGATGACACGGATAGAACGGATGGTCACGGATAATAATTTAACACCGAAGACACCGAAAATTGAATATTTAATATTGAAGATTGAATATTAATCTCTGGGCTCTCTGTGGTTGAAAAATTCGTTTTGTTAGTTTTGTTCGTTGCAAAAAAAGGAGTCTGAATGATAAATTACAAAAAAGCTGGCGTCGATATCCAAGCTGGTGATGAAGCATCCAAAATAGCTTATAAATATGCCAAATCTACTTTCTCATCTCGCAAAGGAATGATCGGCGAACCTGTTATTGATGAAGGTTCTTATGCTGGTCTTATCAATATGGGAGATTATTTTCTTGTTCAGTGTGATGATGGAGTGGGAACTAAAATTGAAATTGCAGAAAGAATCGGGAAATATGATACGCTCGGTTATGACCTTCTGGCAATGGTTGCTGATGATGCTGTTTGTTTGGGAGCGGAAACGATTTCTATTTCCAATACGATCGATACGAATAAAATTGATGCTGAAGTTATCGAAGGTTTGATGAAAGGACTGGCAAAGGCTTGTATCGAACAAAAAGTGATAATTCCGGGAGGTGAAATTGCTGAAGTCGGGAAAAGCGTAAATGGTAATATTTGGAATGCTACCGCAGTAGGCATTTTGGAAAAAGACAAGGTTATTACAGGAGTAGATATCAAACCCGGAGATAAGATTATTGCTTTGCGAGAAAATGGATTTCGTTCAAATGGTTTTTCTCTTGTAAGATATATTCTGGAAAATATATTTGGAAAAGATGTGTATCTGCAAGAATCTCCATTTGGTAAAAGTTGGGGAGAAATGCTTTTGGAACCATCCAAAATATATTCTGCAGAGCTTTTGAAAATTTTGGGAAGATTTGGAGAAAAACGAAAGGTTGAAATTAAAGGAATTTCTCACATAACAGGTGGTGGAATTGCCGGAAATTTTAAAAGAATAATAAAAAATAAAAAAATCGGAGCAATATTTGACAATCTTTTTGAAACTTCCAAAATG
>JAUWNO010000526.1 GCA_030612605.1 Armatimonadota bacterium | reverse complement strand
TACCGCAATCTTCGCCAAGTGGGTCCCAGTCTGCGGATGTCAATGCCGGGGAGAAGAGCAGAGCAGAGGGCGAAGAGTAAAGGACTTTCTCCTTACTTAACAACTTAACTTCTTCCTACATACTAAACTTCTATTTTTCATTTTTATCAATAATTTTCCAGTATTCTCCTTTGTCTGGTCCTACTCTTTTAACAATTCCATTTTTTTTCATTTTTTCAATATCTCTATAAATTGTCATTTTAGATACATTTAATACCTTACTCAAATCAATTAATGATATTCTTGAATTATTTCTTATTTCTTCCTTTATTAATTGTATTCGATTTTCAGTAACATTTTCAGTAACATTTTCAGTAACATTTATTTTTTCTTTCGACTCTCATTTCTTTCTTAAATATTTTTGTTTATAAAATCACTAACCTGTTTGAAAATGTTTTCCGCAACATTAATATTCTTTTTAATTTCATTCATCGTTGGTATATCGAATTTAGGTCCCGGATATCTTTCGCTTTCATAGTAATCATTTATCTCAATTAAATCATCAATTTTAAATCCGGTTAAATTGATATGTTCACTGCATTGTTTTTGTAGTTCGATAATATCGTGCAATTTTGGGATCCTTATTCCATGATAGGCTAAAATTGCTTTAAGCATTTTTTCAATCGATTGTTGAATTTCAATAGCAATAATTTCAGTATAATGGTTCTCCCGGAACAGTAGCTTTGCTGTTTCTAGATTTTTTCTGGCAAGATCAATCCATTCGAGTGCGTATGTTCTATTAGGCATAGATTATCTGTCCTTTATTATAGATTTCCTCATAAAAAAGGTCTCCGATATTTATTCTATCATATATACGCTTTTTGCTATCGACCAAAATATCAAAATGGATGTTTTCATCTTTGAATTCCAGCCAAAGTATCTTTTTTATTCGTAATCGCATCTTTCTAACTTCATTTACAGGAATATCCATAATGACAAACAGATCAATATCACTGTTTTCATTGGGTGTGCCATAGCATTGACTTCCAAAAAGAATGATCTCATCAGGATGAATCGGTCTTAATGTGTCGATTATTCTTTTTTTTATATTTTCTTTAATCATATTTATTCTTTTGTCCTTCTCAAAGCTAATAAAATAAATCTTTTAATGCAAGGTTTGAGGTTGAAACCGGGTACTGGGTGAAGGGAACGATAGAACGATGAAACGAAGGTGTGGGGGTGAGGGGTGGTCGCTTTTGTTGCTACCGCAATCTTCGCCAAGTGGGTCCCAGTCTCCGCCCGCCTTCGCTGCGTTACGGCGGACAAGGGTGTCAATGCCGGTAAGATGAAGAGTGAAGAGTTCAATACTCAACTTCATCGTTTCATTCTTTGATCAATTGTTTAAGTTCAAATTTTAGTTTGGGTAAATCATCGCGGATTATTTGCCAAACAATATCAACGTTTATCCCAAAGTAGTGGTGGGCAATTATATTCCTAAATCCATGAATTTTTTGCCAATTTATTTGTTGGCTTTTTCCCTTTAATTGATCGGAAAGTTTTCCGGCTTCTTCACCGATAACAATAAAATTCATCATAGCTGCATCAAAATCGCGGTCGTTTTGATAAAGTTCTTTAGCGGATTTATAATCCCGGGTGTACCTGATAATTTTTTCAATGGTCTCTATCATTGAAAGCATTATGTAATACTCTTTGTCAGGCATATACAACATCTTTCAATACCAATGGCTTGAATACAGGCTTAATCCATTTTTTGGAGCAAATATCAACTT
>JAUWNO010000192.1 GCA_030612605.1 Armatimonadota bacterium | reverse complement strand
TGCAATGATAAGTTTTGCTTCTTCAATTTTCTCAATAAGCTTTTCTTTTGTTGGATTCTTCAGAGAGAAGGAATAAGATTTTTTCCCCTGATACATTGTTGTAGCCAGCGAAATGGAAGTTTTGGAAATGTTATAATTAATCTGACTCTGATAAAATCGCAGAAAATCCGTCTCCCAGTTCCGATAGCGAAAATCAAATTTCAGCTCCGGATACTCATCACAGATTTTCACAAGTTCGTCTTTTAACTTCATAAGCTCTCCTTTTTAAGATTATTAACTTTTGCAACTTGTATTTAGAGCTTTTTTCTGTAAATAAAAAAAAGAATTTTGAAGAATTAACATTGACAAATAATCGCATTTGAAATTTAAAAAATCAGAGAAATAAAAAAATAATTAGGAACTTAATGAAAAAGATTGATCTTCATATTCACACCAATTATTCAGATGGTTTGCTTTCACCGGAACAAGTACTGAAACTGGCAAAAGAAAAAAATTATGATGTCATATCCATAACAGATCATGACACTATCGACGGTTATAATATTGCCAAAGAAATCGCTGAAGATTATGATATTAAACTGATACCAGGTGTTGAGATCAGTTCTAATCATAGGGGATTAGATGTTCATATACTCGCTTACAATTTTGATACGAACAATCATACATTTTCAGAACTTCTTCATACAATTTATAAAGGTAGATTACTAAGAGCAAAAAAAATCGTGAAGAAATTGAATAAAATGGGTTTTGATATCAAGTTTGACGAAGTTAATGACATTTCCGGTGAAAATAATTTAATTGGCAGACCACACATTGCCAGGGTTTTGGTTAACAAAGGTTATTGCTACAATACCCAGGAAGTTTTCAATAAATACCTGGGAGAGGATAGACCGGCAAATATTCCCAAACCTGTTCCCTCCACAAGAAAAGTAATTCAGGCAATTCATGATGTTAATGGAATTGCGGTTTTGGCTCATCCTTTCACTTTAAAAAATGATCGTGTTTTCCACGAAATTATTAATATGGATATTGATGGATTGGAAGTTTTTTACACGAAATGTTCTGATGAAATGATCGAATACTACAATAATATCGCCCTTGAAAAAAACTTGATCAGAACTGGTGGCAGTGATTTCCATGGAGATGGATTGGATTTAGATTTGTTTGGTGAAGACAGTGTTCCGGAATTTGTGCTGGATGAACTGGAATACTTTGAATCAAATAAAAAATGGATGCAAATCTAACAATATTTTGTTGGAAAAATTATGAAAAAAAGCGATAATCTAATAGATATAAACAAAATAAAGGGATTTCCGAGAGTTTACAGGTTCAACCAGTTTTTACGCTGGTTTGTCATTATTTTTGCCCTGGCTGCCATCGCTTATTCAGTTTGGATAATTTTTTGTATGCTCGATGCTGATTCCTCGAAATTTCATAAGATCGTGCCTTTTGTGATAATATTCCTTGCTGGTAATTCCTTAATGAGAAATCTCTTCAATGTGAACAGCATTTTATTTTCAGAAGAAAAGATTGCATTTCGTTATCTTGCCAGGAAATCTGTAAAAATCTATTGGAATTCTCTTAAGAAAATGGAGCTTAATAAAAGCAAAACCAGAGCTGTGAAGTTTTTGTATCAAGAAGAAGAAAAGGAAAAAAGTTTCATTTTTGTCCTCTCGTTTCCAAATATTTTGGAAATTCTCAATAGCATTGCTGAAATGTGTCCTCAACTGGAATTCGATGAATTTATGGAAAAAGTAATAATTTCAGATAAGGAAAAACTCAAGAAAAACAATTAAAAATTTATATTAGAATTTTATGAAAGTTAAAAACGATTGCATTTTTTTTAGAGGAGATATTCCCTGTAAACCACATAAAGAAACAGGTGTTCATTGCGATTCATGTAAATTTTATCGATCCATCACAAAAAGAATCCTGATTATCAAAACCGGTGCAGCAGGTGACGTAATCCGCACAACACCAATTCTTTATAAAATCAGGAAGGAATTTCCAGAAGCTGAAATTATATGGCTCACCAAATATCCGATATTTGTTCCCAAAAAATTTGTAACAAATATCTTAAAGTGGAACCTGGAAAATATTATCTGGCTGCAAACTCGACAATTTGATATTATCTACAATTTTGATAAGGATAGAGAAACAATTGCTTTAGCTGAAACCATCAAAGCAAAATCTAAGAAAGGTTATCTGATGGATGAATTTGGCAAATGTAAACCCACAGATATTGATGCTGAAAACAAATGGCTTACCGGAATTTATGATGATATTTCCCGAAAAAATATGAAAAGTTACCCAGAAGAAATTTTTGAGATTTGTGGTTTTCAATACAAAAGAGAAAAATATATTTTGGAATTACCGGATTCTCAAATCAAATTTAACCTTCCCAAAAACAAAAATATTATTGGCTTGAATACTGGTTGCGGAACCAGGTGGCAAACCAGACTTTGGGGAAAAGATAATTGGATTGAACTTGCAGAAATACTAACTTCAAATGGTTATTTTCCGCTTCTTCTGGGCGGACCTGAAGAAGATGAATTGAATAAAGAAATCCAAAAGAATTCGTCAGCAGAATATTTTGGTTATTTCAAATTGGAAGATTTCGTTCATTTGATGAATCGCTGCCATCTCGTTGTTACATCTGTTACAATGGCAATGCACATCGCAATTGCTCTGGGAAAAAAGATTGTTCTCTTCAATAATATTTTTAATAAAAATGAATTTGAACTTTATGGATTGGGTGAAATCCTGCAACCGGAAGGAAAAAATTGTCTGGGATGCTACAAGAATTTTTGCGAAGAAAAATGTATGAGTACGATTTCTTCAGATCTGGTTTTTGGAACCATTCAGAAACTTTTAATATGATTATTTCCATAAGCAAAAAGAACCCTCGTTCCCAAGATGAACTTGGGAGAAGGGTTTAAAAGTTAGTGAACATTACTTTATAGTTGGAGGTAAAAAATGAGAAGAAGCATTTTGATTATTACATTTATGCTTATTGCATTATGCTTAAGTGCTGATTTCTATCTTATTCCTTATTCTGATACAACGAAAATAAGTGAGAATGAACTTATAGATAAATCATTAAATTTTCTAATTTATGCTCGAAATGAGATTTTTGCACGTCATGGTTATATATTCAAGAATAAAGATTTAGACATCTATTTCAGAAATATGAACTGGTATAAAAAGAGATCACGTGAAGTAATATTGAATGAAATCGAAGAGTATAATGTAACCCTTCTTAAGAAAATCGAAAATTATAGAAATAAAGATTTAGATATATACCCAAAGAATTTACCATATCGTTATTTTTATAATGGCAAACCACTTTTTTATTTAGCAGTTAATAACTATAATGAAACGCAAGGGCAAGTATGCTATGATGAAGGGAAATTATTGTTATTGGATTCATCAAGTAATTGGACTTTATCGTGCAAATCAATCCCTGATGAGTACCTTGAAATAAATTGTATCGGTCAAATATCAAATATTAAAGATGGTTGTATTGCAATTGAAGATTCAACAAGAATTCAAATCTATGACATAGATAATACTGACCATATTCTTTATTCAAGAACAAAAAATGAAGTTGTTATTCAAGCAAAAGCTGAATGCGGAAGTTTAAATGGTTGGATATACATAATCGGAAATGATAAAAATAATGAATTTGTAACAATTTTCCAAGCAGAAGGAGATCTCAAGAAACTCCAAACATTAGATGATGATATTGTGGAAATCCACTTGCTCAGGAGAATAAGTAAAGATAATTATCCAAAAGCAAGTGGACTTATTCAAAAGTATAGATTAAACAGAAAATCTAATAAGCAAATTAATATTCCTTTCAGTAGTGAAAAACTAATTTATCATTATGAATATCAGTGTATAAATAAAGTTCCTGTTTATGCTGATGCTATTTCAGCTTCAGATAAAAATATTTCTACACTTACAGATTATTTACAAAATGGACAAAGAATTCAAATATTTGAGTTTTATTATTCACCAAAAAATTATGACAGTAAAGATGTATTCAATAATTTAAAAGCTTTCTGGATCGAAAGTCAAAGTGGCACTATGAAAGGTTGGGTTAACATTGATGATTTCAAATATAATTTCAAACCTTTGTTTGCTGGCGGGTAAAACAATGATTACAAAAAATGTTCACTAACAAAAGCACCTGCAGTTGAAGTTCTCCGTGTACTCCGTGGTTAAAATAAAATGAAAATTGCTTTTCTAGGACCTGCCTATCCTTTAAGAGGTGGCATTGCTCAATTCATCGCTCTTATCGCTGAGGAATTTATCAAAAATAACCACGAAGTCAAAGTTTTTTCCTTTAAAAGACAATATCCAAAACTTTTTTTCCCTGGCAAAAACCAAATTGAAGAAAATGATAAAACTCCGGATTTCGATATCCAACCTGTTCTCACTCCTTACAATCCTTTCACCTGGATACCAACAGCTCAAAAAATCAAAAAGTGGCAACCGGATATTCTCATCTTAAAATATTGGATTCCCTTTTTCGCACCTGCTTTTGGATTTGTACTGTTTTTATTAAAATCCTCTAAAATCAAGAAAATCTATCTTATTGATAATATTGAATTTCACGAAAAATGGCTATTTTCAAAAACTCTGACAAAATTTGCTTTTTCCAAAGCTGATAAATTAATCACCCTTTCTAAAGCGGTTTATAAAAACACTAAAGAAATATTTCCACAAAAAAACGTTATTCTGGGTTTTCATCCAACTTACAATTGCTACGATCAGAACAGGTTCGATAAAAAATCTGCAAAAGAAAAACTCGGTTTGAATGATAAAAAAGTTATTTTGTTTTTCGGATTTATCAAACCGTATAAAGGTCTGGACATACTTCTTTATGCATTTCCAAAAATCCTAGAAAAAATTCCGAATGCACATCTTCTTATTGTTGGTGAAACTTATGGAAGTTCCGAAAAATATTATAAAATTATTAAAGATCTAAAACTTTCAGAAAAGATCAGATTCATAGAAAAATTTGTGCAAACAGATAAAGTGGAAATATTTTTTAAAGCTGCAGATGTATTAGCTCTTCCCTATAAACAGGCAACTCAAAGTGGAATTGCTCAGATTGGATTTGATATGATG
>JAUWNO010000312.1 GCA_030612605.1 Armatimonadota bacterium | reverse complement strand
GTAACAAAATTAATGGAGTATTCACATTAAGAAAATTGAGTCAGAATAACGTGGATTATGCTTTGATTACGGATGTGTCCGGATTGGATAATGCTGTGCCTTTTTATCCATTAATGCCTGTTAATGCAGGAAAAATGCTATATCATTTTACTCTAAAGAAATCAATAAACAAACCGATTGCTGCAATAGTAAGACCTTGTGAGTTAAGGGCATTTATTGAACTTGTGAAACGAGAGCAGGGGAGTTTGGAAAATTTCTTATTTATCTCATCGAGTTGCGGAGGTGTCTTTCCTATTAAAACAGTTGAACAGAAAGATTTTGATAAATCCATTTCTGATTATTGGAATACTGTAAAAAATGCTGATATATCTGCTGATATAAGACCGACCTGCAAAGCGTGTGAATATTTTACACCATTTAATGCAGATATCACAATTTCTTTAGTTGGAGAGAAAAATCTGGATAAAGAGTGTAGGATATTCTTGAATACTGATAAAGCAAAGCAGATTGTTAAAGGGTTTGATGGAGAAATCTCAGAAGAAGAATTTGAATCGTCAGAGATATCATCTCTTTTAGAAAAAAGGAAAATTGAAAACAAAAAACTTTTCGATGAGATTCATATTGAGAATCTGGGATTAGAAGGGATGGTAGAGGTTTTCGGGAAATGTATCGGATGCCACGTGTGCAGTAGGGTTTGTCCTATCTGCTATTGCATTCTTTGTGATTTTGAATCTGCCACCTATGATTACACACAATCTGATTATGAAAAAGAACTTCATAAAAAGGGTGGATTACGACTTCCTCCCGACACTATATTTTTTCAGATTGGACGATTAACACATATAAGTTTTTCCTGTGTAGGCTGCGGGATGTGTACGGATGTATGTCCCGTAGATATTCCAGTTGCTGCTATTTTCCAGAAAACAGGAGAAGAAACCCGTCAACTCTTTGATTATCTGCCGGGTAAAGATGTAGAAGAAACTATACCTGTAATGATATTTAAAGAAGAAGAATTCACTGAACTTGGAGAATAGGTCAGGAATCATTTTTTATGTATAGATAATATGATTAGAATGATATTACAATGAACCAAATAGTAAAGGAATTCCGAGAAGAAATCGGAAAATTATATGGCAAAAGGCTGAAGAGGGTCATTCTCTATGGCTCTTGGGCAAGGGGTGATGCTACTGAGGACTCAGACATAGATTTGCTTATCGTTCTCGAAGGAGAAGTTATTCCCGGAAAAGAAATTGACAGGATGATAGATATAATCACAGAGATAAATCTGAACAATGGAGTATTGATGTCGGTTTATCCGGTTTCTGAAAAAAAATATTTAACAGTTAACAGCCCGTTGCTCATTAATGTACGAAGAGAAGGCGTGCCTGTATGAAAGAAATAAATTCCCTGATCAAAAGAGCAGAGAAGTATCTAAAAAGTGCTCGAATACTCCTGATGGAAAAAGATTATGAATCCTCGGTTTCGAGGACATACTACGCAATGTTCTATTCAGTTCAAGCTATGCTGCTCACAAAAAACCTGTCATTTTCATCTCATAAAGGTGTAATTTCTGCTTTTGGAGAATATTTTATAAAAACAGACATTTTCAAAAGAGAAATGGGTAGAGAACTTAATAAAGCATATCAAAAAAGACAGTTAGGAGATTATGAATACACATTCGTGATAGACAAGATGGAAGCTGAGGAAATACTCGTGTATGGGAAAAAGTTTGTAAAAACAATATCTCAGTATTTACAAGTGGAGAAAAATGGATAAATCGCAATCTGATTACCGAAAAAATCTAATTAATATACTGAAAGCCTTTTTTCAGGAAAGAGCAGCTTCTTTTGATATCGATATGGCTTTTCTTTATGGCTCCTGGGCTACCGGTTATCCAAGAAAGGATTCGGATGTAGATGTCGCTTTATACTTTTTACCAGCATCTTCTTCTGAGGAAGAACTTTTCAGTTGTCTGACAGATATCTCCTATAAGCTTTCTTTGCTGACAAAAAAAGAAGTGAACATTATATCTATTTTTGATGATTTTAGAAAGCCTATGTTGTATTACAATGCTATTGTTCTAAGTGTACCTTTATATTTTAAGGATTTTTCCAGATATGTAAATTTGAGGAATCGTTCTTTATTTCAGATGGAAGATTTTTCTATCTTTGGAGTTCCCTGGCAAATTGAAGCTGCCGGGAAACACTTAAGGGAGTTACAAAATGTCTAAATACCGTTATGCAAAAGGTCGTATTGCAGAATCCCTGCAGTTTATCAGCGAAGAAATGCAGGAATTTGAAAAAGAATATTCAACGAAGAACTGGCAGGATTATCAAAAGGATAAGAAATTACAGAAATTGATGGATAGAACGGTAGAAAATATTCTAACTGCCCTGATCGAAGTAAGCGGAGCACTTCTGGCAGAGGAAGGAATTACAGGAGAAAATTACAGCGAAACCTTGAAAAAAGCAGCAGAATTTTTTGATTTTACAGATGCGGAACAGGAAGATTTATCCAAATTAGCTATCCAGCGAAACAGGTTAGCTCATAGATATCTAAATTTCCGCTGGCAGGCAATAAAGATGTATAAGCAGCAGACCAACTTACTGGAAAGATTTTTAACAGCTGTATTGGAAAGAGAAAAAATAAATGTTCAAGGTTTGTGAAGGTTAAAGAAAAAAGGGAAAATCTGAACCTTTGAACCTTTGAACCTTTGAACCTCTGAACCCTGAACCTAAAAAAATGAGGGAGATAAATAATGGCAGATGAAGTAAAAATGGTAAAAATCGTTGTCCTGGGAGAAGGTTTCGATGTACCGGAGGGTTTAACGATCATCAACGCTCTGGAATATGCCGGATTTCAATTAACTCACGGAGTCGGTTGTAGAGAAGGTTTTTGCGGAGCCTGTGGAACGATTTATAGAGAAAAAGGAGATTATAAACTGCAAGCCGGACTCGCCTGTCAAACTGTTGTTTCGGATGGGATGTACCTTGCACAAATTCCTTTTGTTCCTGCAGAAAAACCGGTTTACGACATTACAAAACTCAAACCTGATATAACGGCGATTAAAGATAATTATCCTATTGTTTTCCGTTGTGTTGCCTGTAATACCTGCACAAAAGCTTGTCCGCAAGACCTGGAAGTTATGGATTATGTGCAGGCACTTATCAGGGGAGATATAGAAAGAGCTGCCGACCTTTCCTTTGATTGTATAAGATGCGGACTTTGCGCTTTGCGTTGTCCCGCAGAAATCGTTCAATATAATTCTGCTATGCTGGCTCGTCGTCTTTGTGGAAGATATCTTTTACCGGAAAGTAAAGATTTAACTAACCGCGTAAAGGAAATCGCAGAAGAAAAATACGATAAAGAATTAGACGAACTTGTAAATATGAATCTAAAGAAATTAAAAGAAAAATATTATTCAAGA
>JAUWNO010000460.1 GCA_030612605.1 Armatimonadota bacterium | reverse complement strand
AAACATTTTTCTTGCCTTCAAATGATGTATTATCAAATTAAGAAAAAAATAATTGGAGCATTTGCTCCATTGTTTTGTTAGATGTTTATTTTAAATCCAGATGTTTTACAGCAACAAGTCTATGTCCTAGCATATCTACAGCAATTCCAGCCTGCTCCAGAACAATATAACCAATCAAGGGTTCATATGCTCCATCCACTGGCATCATATCCACAAATGCTACATCCATATTAATCCTTCTAAATCCTTCAAGTTGAATGGTAAGCGGACCACATATTTCAACATCTACCTCATGCTGATCTGCCAATTGAACCTTTTCTCTTTCAGTAGTAAGAAATTTACCTAAATCTTGCTTCCATGCCTTTGGTAAAGTAAGCAAGGTAGCCCCTGTATTAACTAAAGCATCAAACGTCCGCACCTTCGATTCATCCAAGGCATTCTTTAGAGTAACCTTTGCAACTATTCTACCCATTTTCCACCTCCGTTAACTATTTAGTTTTATTCATCTAACATCGCAATCAAGTGCGAAGCTCGCAGTATAATAACCTTATATCTTCACTTAATAACATATCGTTTATAATTTTCATTTTTTTCAATTTTTATTCATAATAGTAAAAATTTTATCAACCAATTGTCAAGAAAAAAAATACCTTGCAAAAAAGTGCGAGATAAAATTTTTTACTTAACAATAGGGTAATTTTAATGGAGAAATCAATGAATATACTGATAACAAACGCCAGGCAATTAATAACATTAAAAGGTCCTGCCAAAGCCAGAGCTGGAAAAGAAGCAGATGAATTATTTATAATAGAAAATGGAGCAGTTGCTATCAAAGATGAAAAGATATTAGCTGTGGGAACAACCGAAGAAATAAAAGCAAATTATATTTCTGACATAATAATTGATGCATCAAAAAAAGTTGTAATGCCGGGTTTTGTGGACCCGCATACTCATCCTGTTTTTGTGAATACGCGTGAAAATGAATTTGAAATGCGAATCAAAGGAAAATCTTATGTGGAGATTTCTCAAAGCGGTGGAGGAATTCGTTCCAGCATAGAAGCAGTTCGCAAAGCATCTGAAGATGAGCTGTATGAACTGGCAGAAAAAAGAGTTTGGCGAATGATAACTAATGGAACAACAACTCTAGAAGCAAAAAGCGGTTATGGACTTTCTACGGAAAGCGAGATAAAAATGCTGAAAGTTATCAAACGTTTAAATAAAAATTTGCCGATTGATATTATTTCCACTTTTCTGGGAGCACATGAATTTCCAACAGAATATAAAGATAACCATGAAGAATACATTCGCATCCTGAAAGAAGAAATGATGCCGGAAGTTAAAAAACAGGATTTAGCTGAATATTGTGATATTTTCACTGAAGAACATGTTTATAATATCGAGCAATCTCGCGATATCTTGAACCAAGCCAGAGAATTGGGTTTTAAGATCAGGATGCATGCAGATGAGATTGAGCCAATTGGTGGAGCAGAACTGGCAGCAGAAGTTGAAGCAATTTCCGCGGACCATTTGGGAGCTGCTTCTGATGCAGGAATTGCAGCAATGAAAGAAGCTGGTGTTATTGCGATTTTATTGCCTGGAACGATTTTCAGTTTAGGAATGAAAAGTTATGCCCGAGCAAGAGCTATGATAGATTCCGGTTTACCTGTTGCTCTTGCTACAGATTTTAATCCGGGAAGCTGTAACTGTGACAGTATGCAATTTATTATTACATTGGCATGTCTGCAGATGAAAATGACAGTGGCAGAAGCGATAACTGCTGCAACGATTAATGCGGCTTATTCTCTGGAGATGGAAGATAAAGTTGGCAGTCTGGAAATCGGAAAACAGGCAGACATCCTGATAATGGATATGCCTTCATATAAATTTTTACCATATCATTTTGGCTCTAATAATGTGCAGACTGTAATTAAGAATGGTGAAGTGATTTGGAGTAATTAAGCCAAGGATTAAAACTGTTTTTTATTATCCTTCTCCTCGATAGGAGAAGGTGGCTGAACGCAGCGAAGTCGGATGAGGTGGAAAATGACAGATTTCTTTCAGCTGCATCTTATGTTCCCTCTATTTGCGAAACGGGAGTTTCGCATCAAAATAGTGTTCCCAAACGGGAGTTCAGCCTTTTTTCAGGTATAATTAATTTTACTTTTCTAATATTTGCAAACATTTTTTTCTTTGTATCAGGTTTT
>JAUWNO010000189.1 GCA_030612605.1 Armatimonadota bacterium | reverse complement strand
TCTGGCAAATGGTAAAATGGCTGGAGTTGCCCCAAAAGCTTCTAGAAAAAAATCAATAAATCGTGAACCCAGAAATGCAATAATAAATGAGAGAACTATAATTATCGAATATACATTACCAAGAGTTCGATTTGCTTTTGTGAAATTGTTAGCACCCAGACTCCGAGAAATGATTGAAGCCCCACCAATTCCAACCATCTGACCTAAAGCAAGGATAAACATCTGAATTGGAAAAACAATTGAAATGCCAGCGATACCAAGAGTGCCAACTCCGCGTCCGATAAAAATTGCGTCTACAACATTGTACAAAGCCATTACAATCATACCGATGGTTGCAGGCATGGATAGTTTAAAAAGAAGTTTTAGGATATTTTCATCTGCTAAAATGAGATTATTCTTTTTTTGCAATATAACTCCAGGAATTTATTGAATACAAATAAAAAACTTAAGTTTTGGAAGGCAATTAATTTTTTAAAGTAAAAAAAAAGCAGCCCTTTCCGAGCTGCTTATAAAAATTCATGAATATATTTTTTATCACCTTTCAGTATAGACGTTGGCGAATTTTTTGCCTGCTTTTTTTGTTTCATATTTCACAAAACCATCGATTAAACTAAAGAGTGTATAATCTTTTCCAAGCCCCACATTGTTACCATTGTGTATTTTTGTTCCTCTTTGCCTGACTATGATGTTTCCGGCTAAAACTTTTTCACCACCATATTTTTTTACACCCAGATATTGAGGATTGCTGTCCCGTCCGTTTTTACTACTTCCAACACCTTTTTTATGTGCCATAATAAACCTCTAAGTTACAATTTCCTTGATTTTTATTTCAGTATAATTCTGTCTGTGACCTTGTTTTTTTTCGTAACCTTTTCTTCTTTTTTTCTTAAAAACAATTATTTTTTTATCTTTTTTATGAGAGATAATCTCAGCTAAAACTTTTGCTTTTTTAACGTTTGGCTGACCGATCTTTGTCTTATCTTCATCTTGAATTAAAAGTACTTTCTCAATTTCAATTTCAGCTCCAACTTCCAGGTCACCTAAAAAAGGCACTTTTACAATCTGGTCTTTTTCAACCTTGAATTGAGTACCTTTAAAATCAACAACAGCATACATTTTTTCTCCTAAACAATCATAAAAATCAACAAAAAAACAAAAGCTTTTTAGGGGTTTTGCTTGTCAAGAATTATATTCGGAGGTTATGTCTTTATTGGATTTAGCAGAAAATATCTTAAATTTATCCAACTCAATATTGTTATCAATAATTATTTCGAGAGGATTTTCAATATCTTTAAAAAGATCAGGATGGGTATCTAAAAATAATTTTACATTTTTATGAACATAAACTCTCAAAGGAAGATTTTTTATGAAATATTCTGCTCTTTTTAACCAGCGTGAAATTTGCACTGCCACAGAATCTCGCGATAGAAGCCTTCCGGTTCCATTGCAATGTGGACATTGTTCAGAATATGTTAACAGTAAACTGGCGCGAGTTCTTTTTCGGGAAATTTCTACCAGACCCAAAGGACTGAATGGGAAGACTCGATTAGTTGCTCGATCTTGTTTGAGTGAATTTTTCAGGACTGAAAATACTTCTTCTTCCGAGATTTCGTCGTTCATATCAATGAAATCGATAACCATAATTCCACTTAAATCCCGCAATCTTATTTGACGAGCGACTTCGTATGCAGCTTCCAGGTTAGTTCTTTTAATGGTTTCCAGGTAATTATTCTTACCTGTAAAACTTCCGGTGTTAACATCTATTGCAACAAGTGCTTCGGTTTGTTGGATTTTTATATTGCCACCGCTGGGAAGTTTTATTTTGGAATGGAAAATACTCTCAATTTCTTTCTCAATTCCATAAGCATCAAAAATTGGAGAATCTTCAGAATAGAGTTCGATCCTGTTTATAAGTTCAGGTGTGATATCTTTCAATCTGGAGGTTATGTGATTTTTCAGCTTTTTATCATCAATTATCAGTCTATCGATTTTCGTGCTGAATAAATCTCTCACGATTGTGAAGGAAAGATCATTCTCATCGAACAAACAGGCTGGAGCTTTTGCATGTTTCATTTGTTTTTCGACCAATTTCCAGGTTTTTAAAAGTCCATTATATTCCGAAAAGAAATCTTCTTCTTCGATTCCTTCAGTATCTGTTCGCACGATCAATCCGATCTTGCCATCTTTTATTTTATTCAGAATTTTTCGCACTCTTTTTTTTTCTGTTAGAGAAGAGATTTTTCTGGAAAAAGATATGCTTTTTTTATTGGGCATGAAAACCAGAAATTTTCCCGGAATTGAAAGTTTGCCTGTAACTCTTGCTCCCTTTTTACCTACAGGACTTTTTTTCACCTGAACAACAATTTCCTGACCAGTAGAAAGGATTTTACTGATATTTGAGGAATCTTTTTTTAAAGTGATTTTTGATTTACTACTTTCTAAATGATTCGGGTCAATATCCCGATAGTGCAAAAAAGCAGTTCTTGCTAATCCAATATCGATGAAAGCAGCTCCCATACCGGGAAGAACATTTCGGATTATTCCCTTATAAATATTTCCTATAATGGGATCCTGAGCTTTTTTTTCGGTAAAGAGCTCGACCAGATTATTATCCTCAATAATAGCAATTCGCTTTTCATAAGGATGAACATTAATAATTATTTCATTAAACATTATATTTCCTTCGATTTTTTTTACCTATTACCACCTAAAATAGTCAAGGTTTTTCTTATCATCTTTTTTCTTGACATCAAACAGGTGCAAAAAAATATACAACTTGTTGTTGCGAGGTGGAGCAGTCTGGTAGCTCGTCGGGCTCATAACCCGAAGGTCGCAGGTTCAAATCCTGCCCTCGCTACCATTTTTCAGGTAGCAGTTGTTTATAAAGAAAATTGATGAATTGTTAGTTTCAAAATCCTAAGAATGATTCAAATTTTTTCTCGCTACCAAAAGGTTCTTTTTTATATGAAGCTGACGATTGAGATAACCAGTTTATCTCATTTTTTTTCGATGGCGGCGTAGCTCAGTCGGTTAGAGCATCGGAATCATAATCCGAGTGTCCGGGGTTCGAGTCCCTGCGCCGCTACCATTTGCGCCAGTAGCTCAGTAGGATAGAGCAACGGATTTCTAATCCGTAGGTCAGGGGTTCGAATCCCTTCTGGCGTGCCATTTTAAATTGAATATTTTATATTGAATATTTAATATTATTATTTGAAATTGATGATTGCAATTATTTAATTTTTCAATTTTCAATTTTAAATTTATTTGTAATTTGTAATTTGTAATTTGTAATTTATTTATTGGTGGGTGTAGTTCAACGGTAGAGCACTGGATTGTGGTTCCAGGCGTTGCGGGTTCAAATCCCGTCATCCACCCCAGTTCCAGCCGTGAAGTGTTTTCACGGCTTTTTTTATAAACAATAAATTAATTTACTCCTTTAATCATTGCTGACCAGCAAGTTGTCGTATAAATTTAGTAACCGGATTTTGCGAATTGATTCCAAATTAGCTCCAATTTCGTAGAATAATTCTCAAACATGTAAATTTCTTGACAGTTCTATGCTCTTTTATTTAGATAAAATCAAAGGAGAATAGAGATTAAGAAATTCTTCGTCCAAATCTATAAAAAGCCTTGGCTAATAAATCTTGGAGGTTATCATGAAAGATTCAAATTATCCTGAAAATAATTCTATCAAAACAACTTTTAATTCACACCTTTATAAAATATCAATTTCAATTCTCTTTGGTCTGCTTGGATTTTTCGTTAATTTTCATACAATAATTTTTCCGTTTGGAGATTACACTGCTGCCATATTATTTGGATTGTTATTTCCAATGCTGATAACGTTGAGTTGGGGCTGGAAATACGGTTTGCTTTCCGCTTTATGTGGTGGTTGCCAGACTATGTGGTGGTTGTGGGGACCAAGTAATGGTTATGCAATTTTCCTGGTAGTACCACCATTTACGCTCTGGATAATCTGGCATGGTATATTTGCAGAACTCCGCAGAAAGCAGAAAGTTCGCAAATGGTGGTTGAGTATGTACATCGTGGAAATCCCCTTCCGGATTCTCAATTCGATCAATTTATTAACAATAAGCAGATGGGCAATTACATTAAATCCGCCATCCTGGAGCTGGGCATCGAACGCACCAAACACGATTCCCATGCCCTTCTCTGTTTTTGTTACGATTAAACAGGCTGTAGTAGGATTTATAATATTGCTTTTAGCAGATGTACTGTTAAATCTGAGACATATTAGAAGGTTTTTCAAATTGAAAGAAGATCTCGTTAAATCGAATACAGGTTATATTATCAGTGCTTCTATCCTGCTCGGTGCTTTATTCTGGATTTTTGATAGTATTTTTAGCTCTCTCGCATTTTATACTAATAAATCATTTCTCGACTTACTTGCTTTGAATACTCCCTCTTATATCCTTTTTGTAAGAATTGCATTTATTATTGCTTGTCTTATTGGAGGACTTCTGGTCTCGAGACTCATGCAAAAACAATTAAAAAATAAAGTTGCTCTGCAACAAAGTGAGATTAAATATAGAACTCTCTATGATTCTTTCAGAGATGCAATTATGATCTTAACAAAAGAGCGGGGATTTATCAGTGGAAATCCTGCTGCTGTGAAAATGTTTAAATGTAAAGACGAACAAGAGCTTATTTATAGAAGTACCGTGGATTTATCTCCAGAATATCAGCCTGATGGAATTTTATCTGCAAAAAAAGCTAAACAAATGATGCAAATAGCCTTGGAAAAAGATTTTCATTTCTTTGAATGGAAACATCAGCGAATAGATGGCAAAGAATTTTTTGCTAATGTATTGTTAACTAAAATTGAATTGCAAGGTAAAGAGCTGTTACAAGCAACAGTCCGTGACATCACGGAGCGACGGGAAGCTGAAGAAGAACTCAAAAAGAGAAATCGACAATTAGAAGCCTTTAATAAAATTGCTGTGGACAGAGAATTGAGAATGATTGACCTGAAAAAAGAGATTAATGAACTTCTTATAAAGTTGGGTAAAGAAGAGAAATATAAGATAGCGGAGTAAAGACTCGAGTTCATCAGTCTTCGCTCAAGAGCTACGACTGGACAAGGAGGAGTGAAGCGAAACTGGATTTGAGCTCCTCGCTATCAGCAAGCTGAT
>JAUWNO010000204.1 GCA_030612605.1 Armatimonadota bacterium | reverse complement strand
CTTGAGAGGGATATTAATCTAAAAAAAGATGATGATGATTTGATTTTTATAGGATGTAGTCCGTGCCAATATTGGTCAATTGTCAGAACTAATAAAACGAAATCAGAGAATTCAAAAAATTTGTTGGCAGAATTTCATCGTTTTGTTAGATATTTTAATCCGGGATTTGTAGTTGTGGAAAATGTTCCGGGAATTCTTAAAAAGAGAGAAGAAAGCGGTTTGCGAGAACTTATTTCTGACTTAGGTAGAAGAGGATATAAAATACAATATAAGATTGTGAATTTAAATGAATACGGCGTTCCTCAAACAAGAAAACGATTTTCTCTAATAGCATCAAGGGTGACAGAAAAACCTATTTTCCCGGAACCATATAAAAATAATAAACCTGTTGTAAAAGATTTTATAGGAACGCATAATGGTTTCCCCAAAGTAAATGCCGGATTCAGAGATAAATCGAAATTTAACCACACAGTTGCAGGTTTAAGTGAAAAAAATATAGTACGGCTGGGAAAAACACCGAAAAATGGTGGTTCGTGGTTAGTTTGGGCAAATGATAGCAATTTAAAAAGAGAGTTTTATAATGGCAATGGTTTTAAAGATAATTATGGAAGAATGTCATGGGATAAACCAGCTCCCACAATTACTACAAAATTTATCAGTATCTCAAACGGTCGTTTCGGACATCCGGAAGAAAACAGAGCAATTTCCATTAGGGAGGGTGCTACTTTGCAAACTTTTCCGAAAAATTATGTGTTTTATACAAAAAGCATAGAAGCAACAGCAAGAATGATTGGTAATGCCGTACCTCCCGAATATGCAAAAAGAATAGGAGAAACAATAATTAAAGAGTATAACTCAGATATGGAGGGTTAATATGGAAGAATTAAAAATGAGTTTTGATCCGAATACCATACAACATTTGGGAATAAAAATGTATTCTAGTTTGCCTACCGCTATTGCCGAATTGGTAGCCAATGCTTATGATGCATGTTCCCCTGAGGTTCATATTAAATTATATGACAATGACGAAAAGAAGATTGTTGTGGAAGACACGGGAATCGGAATGACTTTCGAAGAAATTAATTCACATTTTTTAAGAATCGGAAGAAACAGACGAGAAGAGGAGGGAAAAGAAACTACATGCGACAGAATTGCAACGGGTAAAAAGGGATTAGGTAAATTAGCCTTTTTTGGTATAGGTGATACGATAGTTATAACCACAAAGAAGGACAGTAAAAAAATAACTTTCAATTTGGATTGGAATGATTTAATTAACACGCCTTCGGGAGAAGATTATAAGCCAAAACACGAAGACGAAAATTGTGGAAAAGATGAACATGGAACAATGATTACATTACGAAATCTGAAAAGAAAAACAAAATTTTCAGTGGAACCATTAGCCGATAGTCTTGCAAAACTTTTCAACTTTCCTGATGAACGTTTTAAAGTTATAATTTACTTGAACGAGAAGAAAGAAATTGAAATCGACAACAAATCAAAATATGTCAACATCGAATCCGAATTCGAATGGAAGTTTCCAGATTTTTCAGAAGGAATAACTTCGGAATATGAAAACAAATTCGAAATAAAAGGCAAGATTATTACCACCGAAAAACCTCTCAAACCGGGAATGCGAGGCATTACTTTATTCGCCAACGGTAGGTTGATTAATCTGCCAGAATTTTTCGGCAGTTCTCAATCCAGTCATTTCTTTTCATATACGACAGGTTGGTTGGATGTGGATTTTGTTGACAATTGGGATGAAGATGTCATTTCGACTAATAGGCAGTCTATTAATTGGGAAACCGAGAAAACAGGCGAATTAAAAGCATTTATTAGGCAATGCTTATCAAAGATTCAACAAGAATGGAGAGAAAAAAAGAAAAAGAAAAGTACCGAAGAAATCAATAGAAATATCCCGAGTAACTTGAGAGATTGGTATGAAAAATTACCATTAGAAGTAAGAGGTAAAGTTGAAAATATCATTACCTCGGTTATTGAGGAATCCCAATTACCCCAAAGCAAACAAAGCGAAGTTGTAAGAACATTTCATGATTTAATTCCCGAATATCCATACTATCACTGGAGACATTTGCATTCTGAAATTAAAAATATTTCTAAGGATGACTATATAAATAAAAAATATTTTGACGCAGCTGAAAAAGCATCCAGATTATACATACAAAAATCGAAAGATAAAGCCGGAGTAGATTCTGGTAGGGATTCGGCAGATATGGGTGTTATCTATAATCCTGGCAATGGTGTATTGATGGTTACTAAATGCAACGATACAACCGAAAAAAATATTCAAAATGGTCAAGAAATGTTGTCAAAAGGAATTGTTGTAGGTTGCAGAAATCCTTTGACGCACAATCCGGAATATCAAAAAAAATTGGTAGATACAAGACTTTTTACGGAAAAAGATTGTCTTGACATGTTGAGTTTGATTTCGCATTTATTTTCTCGTTTAGACAATGCAGAAAAAAGAGGAGATTGATATTTGGGCGATATTTATTCCAAACGGAAGCGCAGTGAAATAATGTCCAAAATTTCGGGAACGGAAACAAAACCGGAAATACTTGTCAGAAAATATCTTTTCTGTAAAGGGTTCAGATTCCGAAAAAATGATAAACGTTTACCGGGAAGACCGGATATTGTTTTACCGAAATATAAAACTGTCATCTTTATTCACGGATGTTTTTGGCATGGGCATCATTGCAAAGCAGGGAAACTTCCCGAAACAAACAAAGAATTTTGGGAAAATAAAATCAATTCCAACATTGAACGAGACAAAAAAAACCAGCACAAATTAGAAAAACTCGGTTGGAAAATTATTATCACTTGGCAGTGTAAATTAAAAAATAAAAAAGTGGTAACAAAAAAACTAAAAGAAATAGAACAAAAAATTCAAAATGAACACACGATATAAACAATAGTTAAAAAAGAGTAAAGTTAATATATTTTTATAAAAAAGGAGTCGAATTATGAAAGATATTAAAATACCTATATTTTTTATTTTCTTAGTATTTATTTTAAATGTAATTTTCTTTAATTTTTCTTTTGCTACACCCCAATTTATCGAAATTATTGAAAAAAAAGCAAATATTCGAATTGGTCCAAGTAATTCTGAAACCATTATTGTTCAAGCTAAGAAAGGTGATATTTTTGAGGTAAAGGGAGAAACAGAAAAATGGTATAAAATAAACATGTTCTCTGGGGAGTATAGATATGTTAATAAATCTATGGTTATACCAACAATTTATACTATTTCATTACCCCCTACTTCTATTTGTCAGAATGTTTTTCACCTCCTAGAAGAAGCCGAAGATCGCGCTTTGGAGGAAGCAAATAAAAAATACCCGACGGATATTTATAAAAATATTGATTACGAAAGACTTTTAATAGATAAATATAAGTTAATAATTTTCCATAATTTTAATATTCAACCTCCAATTTATATTAAATTAATAGTGAAAATAATAGAAGGATAATAGATAAAGAAAAAGAATAATGGGGAAGACGATTAACATAAAAATGAAATGTCTATTGTGTGGTTTAATCTAAAATAGGGACAGCTATTTTCTTATAGGAGGCTTAAAAAATAATGGCAAAAACTTTTCGTCATTCTGCTGCTTTTGGAAAACGTATAGAATATTGGATTATTGGAAAAATGCTGAAGGAAGGGTTGGACGTATATATTCCTATGGTCGATGATGATGCTATTGATGCTGTAATTAAAAGAAAAGACGATTCATTTATTACAGTGCAAATTAAGGCAAGATCGAAAGAAGTCGTTTTTGGTAATGCAGCATTATTTGCAGCTATTCCTCACGAGCCGAGAAAGAATTATTGGTTTATTTTTTATTCTGAAAGAATGCACAAAATGTGGATTATGACATCAGATGAGTTTATTAAAGAATCCAGGCAAAATAAAACTGGTAAAAACAAAGGGAAACGAAGTATTAAGCTTAATGGCAAAAATACTAAGGAAATGAGTGAATATTGTAAACCTCAGTTTGAGAAGTATTTAGAGACTAGTTTTAATCGTCTGAAATGAGCACACACATTCATTAGAATATAATAGGAACACATCCCATTTTCGTAGACAATTAATATTTTCCTTTTAAATCAGATAAATAGAGAAGGGTTGCTAGGTCAATAATTCGATAATTTTTCACAAACTTTTCGTAAGATTTTTTTAAATCCAGAGACTCATAATTTTCGAATATTCTAATTTGGAGGTGTAATTATGAATGCTAATGATATTGCTATTTTTAAACGATTAACCGAACTATACAATAGCACTGATCAAAGCGTAAAAGAACTTCCCATAAATACTGATACTAAATATGCTCTGTTTAGCGATTTGCATTTGGGGGATGGTGGAAAATCGGATATTTTTATTCACAATAAAGACACAATGATGTTTGCACTAGAATATTATAAAAAGAATGGATATTCAATTATATTATTAGGAGATATTGAGGAATTGTGGCAATTTAATTTTATTGAAATACACGATAAATATGATAAGAGCATATATAAACTATTAAGAAGCTTTAAAGATAATAGAGTTCATCGTATATTTGGAAATCATGATAATGATTGGAAAAGGCCACCAACTGATCCAATCCTGTATAACGAGAATATTCAACATGGAGCCCCAGAAGCTATCAAGCTAGGTGATGACATATTTTTAGTCCATGGTCATCAAGGAGATAAAATATGCGATAGAAAAACTTGGGAAAGCAGATACTTGGCTCGAAAATTAAAATCCCTAGTATCTGCTGGAAAAGTAGTTGGTGTTTCAAATCGCTTAGCAACAAAATCGCAAATTCCCGGAAATCGTGAGAAATTGTATTATGACTGGGCAAAAGAAAATAATGTTTTTCTTATTTGTGGGCATACACATAATGC
>JAUWNO010000175.1 GCA_030612605.1 Armatimonadota bacterium | reverse complement strand
TTTGGATTTTCTCTATTTGCTTCACAACGATTCCGGAGACTAACCCCTCTTCCAGCGCATAATGTATCAATATATACCCAGGTATTACCATTATCACTACTTTTCTTTATTCCTCCCCATATCCCACCATATACTTCTCCTACATATAAATTGTATTCTATATCTGCATATAAACTGGTGCGCCATAATTCATAATTAGGTGTCCAAGTATAACCTCCATCAGTTGAAAAAGCCAATAGCCAGTCCCCGAATCCTGTAGATATTATACTCCATATATTCTGATTATTATCGGGATTTATTGAAAGGTCATAAATTGGAAAATCATCCATAATTATTTGCCATTCATTTCCGCCATCAATACTTTCCATTAATCCCCAGGAAAAACCGGGTTCACCAGCACTGCCTATACCAACATATAGATGTTCTTCATTACCTGACTCATTAGTAATACAAGTTATACGATAAGAGTCTCCATGAGGTACATTTTCTATTAATTCCCAGTTATTTCCACCATCGATAGTATGGTATAGACCACCATTATCTAAGGGTGGGACATGAAAACCTATACAAGCACCAATAAAAAGTTCATCAGGATTATTTTCATTTATATGAATATAATCGACATCGAGAGAATCGGGTAATGTTTCATTTGTTTGCTGCCAATTTATTCCTCCATCATTGCTCTCAAATAGTCCTCTCCCGCTGGTTCCAATCCAGAGATGTTCAGCATTTGTAGGATCAATTGCAATCGATTGAATAGGATAATAATCACCAAACCACCAGCAAGGTAGGGTTGGAGAGTTATCAAGGGAATCCTCCCAGGTTGGTAAATTCTCAATCGAACAATAAATCCAATTTTCTGCTCCATCTAAACTTTTATAAACCCCATCACAGTAAGTTCCAATATAAATAACACTTGTATCTGAAGGAGCTATTGCCAGGGAAATAACATGTGCGGAAAATGGACCATTTCTACTCCATTCTTGAGCGGAAAGGTTCATAATTGCTATAAAAAATAAAATTAAAAGGAAATGCTTCCCCGAAAAACGGGATTTCACTTTTTTAAACATTTTTTCTCCAAACTGCATATTCAGACAAATTTCATTGATTTCTTTTGTCAAGTTTTACAACCTGATTAGCAAATTTATCTGTCAAGAATAACATTAAAATTATCGATTTAATTTTCTTCCAATTAAAATCCTGAAAATAAGATACAAAAAATATCTTTACATAATCAAGAATCAGGTTGACGTTTAATCTTGAAATAAAATATCAGGAAAAGGGTTTAGATATTAAACATTCCGAAGCCTTCTCGCAAATCTTTAGATGTAAAAGGATTCGGAAGGTTGGTAAAAAGAAGATGGAATGAAAGGGGAATTAATGAAATACAAAACCATTCTTTTTGATGCTGATGGTGTGCTGTTTGATTATCGAAAAGCTGAATTATTCGCTTTCTTAAAAACGTTTGAGTTTTTTGAAATAAAAGAAAATCTGGATTCCATACATAAAGAGTATAAAACAATTAATGCAAAAATCTGGCGTGAATTTGAAGAGAAAAAAATTACTTCTACAGATTTGAGAGTAGAGCGTTTCTCAAGGCTTTTCAAACTAACAAACCTTGAACTTGATCCTGCAGAAGTCAGCAAAACTTATCTCACATTTCTATCTGAATGCAGTTTTTTGAATGAAGACGCAGAAGAGATCGTAGAATATTTTTCCGAAAAATGTGAACTGGCAATTATCACCAATGGACTTGCAGATGTTCAGCGTTCCAGGATTGGTAATTCCAAGCTGGCTTCTTTCTTTAAAATGCTGTTTATCTCAGAAGAAATCGGCTATCCCAAACCACACAAAGAAATATTTGAATTCGCTTTGCAGAAATTGGAGAATAAAAATAAAAAAGACGTTTTATTAGTTGGAGATAATCTGGTTTCAGATATAAAGGGCGGTAATGATTTTGGCATTGACACTTGTTGGTTCAATCAAAATATGTGGAACAATAAATTAGATATTCATCCCACGTATGAAATAAATAATTTATTAGAATTAAAGATAATAATTGCGATGAGTTCTGCATAATTAGGTGTTTTTGAGAATAATGAGGAAAAATCAGGAAATTAAATTATTCAACTCATCCCCTAACCCCTTCTCTTGCAAAGAGAAGGGGAAACAGAAATCTTCCCTCTCTTTGGAGAGAGGGATTGAGGGTGAGTTAGAAATTGAATTATGCAGAACTCTTAAAATAATATCGGAGTGAGGAGCTAAAGACAAGCTTCGAAAAGTGTAAAATGATTTATGAAAGTTTATGAAAGAAAAAACAGAAATAAAATTAGCCACGAAGTTCACAAAAAAGCACCCCGATACAGTTTACCCCGTTGGATTTTTTTTTATCCAACTGGGGTCGTTCCTCCTTATGGGGCAAGCGAAGAAAAAAACTCTTTGCGTTACTTCGCTCTGCCCCGTAAGAAAAGTATGACTGTATCGGGGTGTTCTTAGCGGCTGAGGAGTAAAAATGAGAGCAATAAAAATTATTTTAGTTTTGCTGATTTTAGTTATTTTCAGTTGTGTACAACAGGCAGAATTAGGTACGAAAAAAAATCCGATTAAGATGTATTTTGTACCTTCAATGGAAGCTGGAAAGATTGTTACCAGCGGCAAAGCAGTATCAGATTATTTATCGGGAAAAACAGGTTATTATTTCAAAGTGGCAGTTCCCACCAGTTATGCCTCTGTTATCGAAGCTATCGGTACAGATGAAACTGATATTGCCTGGCTTGCGACTTTTGCCTATATTCTGGCAAATGAGAAATTTGGTGCTGAAGTAGCATTGACTACTGTTCGAAATGGATTAGAAAATTATCGCGGACAATTCCTGGCTCGAGCAGACAGTGAAATCAATTCTTTGGAGGATATTGAAGGCAAGATCATTGCTTACACAGATGCGGCTTCTACTTCCGGTTATTTATATCCATCTGCAATTTTGAGACAAAAAGGCATCAAACCAAAAGATATGATGTATGCAGGCGGTCATCCTCAGGCAATTTTAGCAGTGTATCAGGGAACTGCAGATGTTGGTTGCACATTCTGGTCTCCTCCAAATGAAGATGGCACGATTCGTGATGCACGCAGAGCTGTGCTGGAAACTTATCCAGATGTTGTTGAAAAGATTAAGATTATTGGTTATACAGATTGGATTCCGAATGATACAGTCACTTTCCGCAAAGATTTTCCAACTGAAATGAGAGAGAAAATTGTGCAGTGTTTATTTGATTTTGCAGCATCGGAGCAAGGACATGAAACTTTGGTAAATCTGTTGGACATCGATAATTTTATTCGTGCCCAGGATAGCGATTATGATGTTGTTCGTCAAACCCTGAACATTCTGGGAACAGATGCAACGGAATTGATCAAATGAAAAATATAATAGAACTTAAAGATCTGCATAAAGTTTATGCCGGCGGAACTCACGCTCTCAAGGGTATAAACTTAACAGTGAAAGAAGGGGAATTCTGCATTCTGCTGGGTTTATCCGGTTCAGGAAAATCCACACTTCTAAGATGTATGAACAAGCTGATAGATTCCACTTCCGGTGAAATTCATATCTGTGATGGAGATGTGGTTAAAGCAACCGGCAGAACTCTTCGCCGCATCCGCAGACAAATTGGTATGATCTTCCAGCAATTCAATCTTATCAAGAATTTATCAGCACTTACAAATGTGCTCACAGGAAAACTGGGTTATGTTTCTTTGGGACATTCAGTTACTTTTGCCCAGCATAAAGCAGATATGAAATTAGCAATGGAAAATCTTAAACGTGTAGGATTATTGGAATTCGCCGATAAAAAAGTAAAAAATCTGAGTGGCGGACAGCAGCAGAGAGTGGCAATTGCACGGGCTCTGATGCAAAATCCGCGAGTGATTCTGGCTGACGAACCTGTTGCCAGTCTTGATCCTGCCACTGCTGATTCTGTAATGAGATACCTGGGAGAGTTGAATAAAAAAGATAAAATGACAGTTATCTGCTCCCTGCATTTTCTCAGTTTAGCTCGAAAATATGGAACCAGAGTTGTGGCTTTGAAGGATGGCAAGATCGTTTTTGAAGGAACCCCAAAAGAAATCGATGAAAAGAAATTCAAGGACATTTATGGAGAAGAAGCTGAAGAGGTGGAAATCAAATGAAAAATAATAAGATAAAATCTATTATACAAGCATTTTTTACAGACCTTCTTTTTTGGATTTATATTTTGGGATGCACCTATTTTCTTATTCATCGCTGGTTTGAAGTCGATCTTAAAAATATCCACGTAGTTATTGCCGGGTTAGTTTTCACCTTGATTTTCCTGTCTCTTGGTATTTCTCTGGGCAGAAAAATATTTTCTCCCACAAAATTGACAAATCTGAAATGGAAAAAAACCTTCTGGGGTTGGACTATAGTATTTTTGCTGCTAATTACTTTTGTTGTAGGATGGAACCTGGTTGACGTTAATCCCTATAAATTCTTCACAAAATTTAAAAATGCAAGAGGGATAGCATCCGGAATTTTTGATCCCAGCATAATAGGTTATAAACTTACTGAAAAATCTTTTGAAGATATGAGAGAAAATGATGTCCCTTTAAAAGTTTTGGAAAAACTTGAAAGCATAAAAAATAGATCGCATACAACAAAAAAAGTGTTTTTATCGAGTATAAAGAAAAAATTAGATGTAAATGATCTTTCGGAATATAAGTCTTCTATTTTTAAATATGCTCAGAAAAACTCCAATATGCTAAATATAGCTTTAACTGCTTTAGCTGAAACAATCTTTTTAGCTCTTTTAGCAACAATTTTTGCCATTCCTTTTGCCTTTATTTTAAGTTTCTTTGCAGCGCGCAATCTTATGCCAAAAACGTTTTTGGGAAATACAGTATATGTTGCTATTCGTACGATTGCCACGCTTTTCCGCTCTATTGAAGCGATTGTCTGGGCAATCATTTTCAGTGTGTGGGTGGGAATCGGCCCTTTTGCAGGAATGCTGGCTTTGATGATCCATTCCATTGCAGCTCTGACAAAACTTTATTCCGAACAGATCGAGAACATCGATGAAGGACCTGTAGAAGCAATTAAAGCAACCGGAGCAAATACAATCCAGGTTTGGATTTTTGCAGTGATTCCTCAAATAATTTCTCCATACCTGGCATTTACGATTTATCGTTGGGATATAAATGTGCGCATGGCTACGATAGTTGGTTTTGTTGGTGGTGGCGGAATTGGTTTACTGCTTCTTCAGAATCAGCAGCTTCTCAGATGGCATAATGTTGGAGTGATCATCTGGCTGATCGCTGCTGTGGTCTGGATTATGGATATGACCAGTGCAAAAGTTAGAGCA
>JAUWNO010000224.1 GCA_030612605.1 Armatimonadota bacterium | reverse complement strand
GGTCCGTGTTTCATCTCTGCTGCCGGATAACCTTCAGCATGAATGTAGGAAATTTCCTTTAATTTGAGAGCACCTTCCAATGCTACCGGATAGTTAACTCCACGCCCTAAATAAAGCGCGTTCGTAGAATCTACAATTGTTTCAGCTACCTTTTTAATCTGGTCGTTGATATCTAATATTTTCTGAATTTTTTGAGGAATCTGCCTTAATTCTTTGATGAATTTAACACCAAATTCCTCTGACAGATATTTCATTCTTCCCAAATAAACAGCTAATAATGATAGCACTGTTACTTGGGATGTAAAGGCTTTAGTAGAAGCAACTCCAATTTCTGCTCCGGCATGAATATAAACTCCGTTATCTGATTCTCTGGCAATTGTGCTGCCTATCACATTTGTAATTCCGGAAACCTTTGCACCTTTAGATTGTGCTTCCCTGAGCGCAGCCAGAGTATCAGCAGTTTCACCGGATTGGCTGATAACAAAAACATTTGTTCCATCCGGTAAGATTGGATTGCGATATCTATATTCACTTGCATATTCCACTTCCACAGGAATTCGGGCAAGTTTTTCTATGATATGCTTGCCTATTAAAGCTGAATGCCATGATGTACCGCAAGCAATAATTTGAATGCCTTTTATATCTCGTAAATTCTCGCCATTAGATAATAGCCCTCCTAATCTAACAGTTGAACGAGACTCTACCAATCTGCCGCGAAAAGCATTTTTCACTGATGTTGGCTGTTCAAAAATCTCTTTGAGCATAAAATGTTTATAATTACCTTTTTCAATGGCAGAAACATCCCAATCAATTTCAGAAATAACAGCATCTACTATTTCATTGTCCAGGGTTGTAATTTCAAATTTGTTTTTATCTATGGAAACAACTTCCCCATCCTGCAAATAAATAACTCTCTTGGTGTGAATTACAATTGCATTTACATCTGATGTAATAAAGAATTCATCTTTCCCAATGCCGAGAATTAAAGGACTTCCTTTTCTGGCAGCTATCATTTGATCCGGGAAATCTGAGCTGATAACTGCAATACCAAAAGTTCCTTCAACCAATTTCAAGGCTTCCTGAACTATCAAAGTAAAATTATCATTTTCTTTGGCAAAATGTTCGAATAAATGAGCAAGGATTTCTGTATCAGTATCGCTTTCAAATGTATGACCTTCATCAATAAGCTTATTTCTCAAATTCTTAAAGTTTTCGATTATTCCATTATGAACAACAGCGAATTTATTGTTACAACTTGTATGAGGATGTGCATTGATTGTAGTAGGTTTTCCGTGTGTAGCCCAGCGGGTGTGAGCTATTCCAATATTACCAACTAATTCTGAAGGTGCAGGTAATGTCCGTTCCATAGAAATGATTTTACCTGCCCTTTTGTGAATTTTGAGTTTCTTTTCTTTATCAATCAAGGCAATTCCAGCACTGTCATATCCTCGATATTCAAGTCTTTTCAAGCCTTCAAGTATAATTGGGATTGCGTTTCTTTTGCCTACATAACCTACTATTCCGCACATAAATTTTCTCCTAAAAAAATACTGTATTTATTATATTTAAAACCTTCTGAAAGGTCGAAGACCTTCCGAACGGTTTTAAGCTACTAATGAGTACATTAAATTCCCGACGTATTGATTTTCGCCTTCCGAACTTTTCAGTTCGGAAGGAGCTGATTCCAGAAGCTTCTGCTTCTCTTTAGTTTCCGAAGCAGAAGCTTCGGAAGTAGTAAGTGATATCGAGCATTAGTAACACATACCTGACGCAGGAGCGTCGTTTTTTACGTTCCAACGCTGGAGCATTGGAACGAGTTTAATCGTTTTTCATTCAAATACCGGAGTATTGGAATGAGATTTATCATTTATTTTAGCAAACACTTTTAAAAGAAAAAGAAATATCAAAATCGCAGGAATTCCCCACCAATACGGGAATTCGCCATCTTTTAGAATCTTCTCAAAAAAAGGAGTTTTATCAGCAAATCTTCCTATAATAAGAGCAAGACTATTATTCGCAAAATGGGCAAAAATCGGAATTAATATACTATTTGTTTTAAATAGTAAATAACCCATCCAGATTCCGAGTAGAGTAACCGGAACCATCCTGAAAGGATCAAGATGGAATATTCCAAATAAGACTGCAGTTATTATGATCGATTTCCAGATTCCCTGTTTCCTGAAAACATTGATGATGTATCCTCTGAAGAAAATCTCTTCACAAATACCAGGAAGAAGTGCAATCACAAATAAGCTTTTCCAGACAGTAATATCCTGATCTTGAATCAGGTTTTTAAGAAGTTCCATATATGATTCGGGGATTGGGAAAATGATGTTTATCATCTGCATTAACAATCCTACAAGAACAAGAATTGGAAAAGCTAAAAGAATTATAAGAATAAAGTTAAGAGGATTTGTTTGATTCAATCTGAGTGTTTTTTTTATGTCAGATTTTGAAATTCGTAAAATCAAAAAGATTGGCAGAAGAATTATTAATAATTCCGTTTTGATGAGTCCATTTATCAAGTTTTCGGTTTGCCATTTTCCTCCAATATAAAATAATGCTAAAAGCATAGCAATAAAGAAAAGGAAACCAAACTGTGGAGTAAAAACATTTTTTTTATCTTTTCCCCAGAACTTTAAAGATTTTTCTTCTGCTGTTCGGAACAAAACCGTTTCATTATTAAAAAGCCTGACAGAAATATAGATTGCGATTATATCTAATACTATCGTTGAGCTGACAACAATAAAAAGATGACTCAGTTCAAAGCTACCCAACATTATATCCCTGATAAGAAGAGAGAAATTGACGATTGGAATGAGAGCAAAACCGAAATTCAATTCAAAACCTGGTAGAATGCTGACCATTGAAAGGATCATTCCGCCTAATAAAATCGGCATTTGATAACTTTGTGCTTCTTTGATATTTCGTGAGTAAGTGGAAATAGAAAGCAGTAAAGCAGAGAATAAAGTCACAAGCGGGATCATCAAAATCAGGATTAAAGCAAAATTTCCAATCGGAAGCTGCAAACCACTGGCATCAGCTCGATACTGTGAAAAGATATAATGAAAAGAGAGATACATACTGAAAAGATTTAGTAAAACTGTGATAATGGTAATCGTGATTATGGTGAGATATTTTCCGATAACAAGTTCATTTCTGCGAGCAGCACTCACCAAAATGGTTTCCAGAGTTTTTCTTTCTTTTTCACCGGCAACCAGATCCGAAGAAACAACTGCTGCACTGCTGATGGTCAGAATTATTAACAAATACGGCAGGAATTTCCCCAGAGCAAAACCGAGCATTTGTGCCGGAGGAGCAATATTCTCCTTTTTGAGTTCTATAGCCGTGAGGATTTCTTCATTTATTTTGATTTCCTGCAGTCTTTCTCCGACTAATTCATTTTCTATTTCGTTAAGTTTATCTGCTATTTTTCGATATGTTTTTGTACTTCTTTCACTTGTCTCATCATAGATAATTTTTGCAATTAGAACCTGGTATCCTGTTGATGAAAGACTGTCTTTTAAATCTACAATAGCCTGTACGCTTTTATCTTTGAGAAGCTCGTATAAAGGTGTTTCTTCATAAAAATCTAGTTTCTGCATGATTTGCAGGTTTTCAATATTTTTCAGTTCGGATTCTATCCTTGTTGAAGTTTCATCAAATACATTATCATTAAGATAGATGAGCATTTGCTGCTGTTCGAGTTTCATTTCCTGACGCGACATCATTGAAGAAAAACCAATCATTAAAATAGGATACAGCACAATTGGCAACACCAAAGATGTAATAATCGTTCTTCTGTCCCGAAACAGATCGAGAAGTTCTTTTTTGTATATTATGAGGATTTTCTTAAAATTCATTAACAATCTCCTCATTTTTTATTCTATTCACAAAATGAATAAAAATGTCATCCAAATCATTCAGACCGGTTTCTTGTTTGAAGTCAAGCCAGGTTCCTTCAGCTAAAACTTTTCCTTCATGAATCATCACGATTTTATCGGCAATTCGCTCTGCTTCTCTCATAATATGAGTGGAAAAAAGAACGCACTTTCCATCATTTTTACATCTATGAATGAAATCCACAATATTTTTAGCGGTTAAGATATCCAGTCCGACAGTTGGTTCATCGAAAATCATAACCGGCGGATCATGGATAATTGAGCGTGCAATCGAGACTTTTTGTTTCATTCCTGTAGAAAGAAAATCATTTTTTTTATCGAGAAAATCATCCATGTTGAGAAGATTTGAAATTTCCTGAATTCTAATTTTGATATCAGAAGGTTCAACATCGTAAAGATTACCGAAATAAGTAATCAATTCCCTGGCAGTCAAACGAGCATAAAGTCCTGTATCTCCTGAAAGAAAACCAAGATTAGACCTTACTTGCTGTGGATTGCTGATGATATCAAAACCTTCGACTGAAGCAGTTCCGCTGAATGGTTGCAGAACTGTGGAAAGCATTCTCATGACTGTGGTTTTTCCAGCACCATTTACTCCCAAAAGAACTACAATCTCGCCACGTTCTGCTGTGAAAGAAAGATCATTTACAGCATAAAGCTTTTCCCCATTCTTCTGGATAAAAACTTTTGTGAGATTTTTAACTTCAATCATAAAACCTCAATGAATTA
>JAUWNO010000117.1 GCA_030612605.1 Armatimonadota bacterium | reverse complement strand
AGAGGGGGTTAAAAAAAATCGTGCTTTTCATCTGTTTTCACACAGGCTGTGGAGCATTGGAACGAGATCATAACCGGAGGTTCAAATGAAAAAATTGTATTGTTTTGTATCTTTATTTTTTTATTCTTTTACAAACATTATTTTTAATTGCTGAAGAAAGAGCGTATGTAGCAAACTGGGAAGCGGATAATATCTCTGTGATTCAAACATCGAACAACACAGTTGTGGAAACTATTTCTACAGATACAGGTCCAATTGGTCTTGCTTTCACACCGGATCATGAGTATGTTTATGTGACGAATTATGGTTCGGCTGCCTGCAATAACAAAGTAACTGTGATTCAAACTTCAGATAACACAATATTAACAACCATAACGGTTGGGAACTGTCCAGCCCAGATCGCTATTACTCCTAATGGATTATATGGTTATGTAGCAAATTATTTCAGTGATTCGTTCTCTGTTATAGAGATTTCCTCAAATACGGTTGTGGCTACTGTAACTACTGGTGATGGTCCGATGGGTGTAACTATCACTCCGGATGGACAATATGCCTATTTTGCATTGGAACAAGCAGGATCGGTTCAAGTGGTTCAGACATCCGATAATACGATTGTTGCTACGATTGGCGTTGGCAGTTCACCATATCGGATAGCTATCACTCCAAATGGAGATTATGCTTATGTAACTAATCGTTTCAGCGATAATGTGTCTGTTATACAAACATCGAATAATACGGTTATAGCAACTATTGGTGTGGGAGATTGGCCTCATGGGATTGCAATTACTCCAGACGGCGAATTTGCTTATGTAGTAAACTTCTTTATGTCCAATAATGTTTCCGTGATCCAAATTTCTACAAATACTGTTGAAAATACTATTGCTGTTGGTTCCTGGCCCAAAGCAATCGCTTTTACTCCTGATGGAGAATATGCTTATGTTACAAATGGTGGTGGAAATAGTATCTCAGTAATAGAGATAAGCTCCGGCACTGTTGTTGAAACAATCCCTGTAAATACGAATCCCAGCGGAATAATTATTGGAAATTGTCCGGAAGGACCTGGTTGGATAGAAGGTACTGTATCTTTGGAAGGTGGTACAGGAAATGTTGAAGAAGTTATTGTAACTGCTGGAACAGAATCTACAAATCCTGATTCTTCTGGATTTTATTCCATCGAAATTGAACCCGGAACTTATAATGTTACAGCATCTCTGGAAGGTTATTTCAATGATACTGTTCATGATGTCGGTGTCGAAGAAGGTCAGATTACCGGAAATATTGATCTATCTCTTCAATGGATTTTTCCTCCACCGCAAAATGTTCAGGTAACCTGGACTGCATTACTAACCTGGGAGCCGCCAGATACTTCATCAACTGAAATTTCAAGAGAACTAACAGGTTACAATTTATATCTTGATGGCTGCTTTCAAGATTTCACCACAGACCTGTTCTATCAATTTACAGGTCTTATTTATGGTCAACAAGCCACTCTAGGTGTTTCTGCCGTATATGATGACCCGGGTGAATCTGAAATTGTTGAAGTAATATTTTGGGGATTTCCTCCTCCACCTCCTCCTGAAAATTTAGTTGCCACAGTATTCGACTATAATGATGTTCACTTAGAGTGGGAGATGCCAGGAACAGGCGATGTACTGGCACATCATTCCGGTTATGATTATAATGGCATCGGAACCGGATTAGCAACAGACTGGATGTGTGCTGCCAGGTTCACAGAAGATGAATTAGTAAATTATTATTATCAAGAAATTATCAATATCAGGATTCACATACGCACAGCAGATTTCAATTATGTAGCAGTTAAGATTTGGGAAGGTGGTTCATTTGGAGACCCGGGAACTGAAATTTATTCAGCAGATATAACTAATTCTGTTCATATCGAAAGCTGGACTACTCATACATTAACACCCCCGATAACAATCGAACCAGGAAATGAGTACTGGATCGGTTATGATATTTCAGCAACTGGCGACCATCCATCCAGCGTGGATGCCGGTCCTGCTGTGGCAGGAAAAGGTGACTGGATGTTCTATGAAGGAATCTGGCAGGAAATAAGTGTAGCTTTTAATCTTGATTACAACTGGTGCATCGAAGGTGTTGTTGATGTAGGAGATGATCTTCCAATGCATAAACCTGTTGTTCAAAATACCAGGCAAATGATTTCAAACGGAACTCCGGAAATTCTTAACATCCATCCAAGAAATGGAAAAATTGAAAATTCAAGAATCAATCGTAATCTCCTTGGATTCAAGGTTTATCGTGATGAAATCGAAATAGCTGAAATCCTCGATCCGCTCGAAATGACCTATGACGACTATGCTTTAGATAACGGAACTTATGAATATAAAGTAACAGCAATCTACTACATTGGTGAATCTTATCCATCTAATGTAGAAGAAGCAACTGTTATTCTATATTCTCCAATAAATCTGACAGCTACAATGCAAGGAAATTATATTTTTATAACTTGGGATCCTCCAGGACCACTTTCAGGAAGAAATCTGGATTACTATAATATTTATATCAATGGTGAGTTTATAGAAACTGTCACTTCTATATTCTATCTTATTGTATCACCCCCACCTAGTACGTTCGAATTTGGAGTTTCTGCTGTATATGATGGGGGTTGGGAATCTCCAATTGCATCTATAATAGTTATTCTTGACGTTGGTGATTTGCCCATTCCATTAGTTACCGAGCTTATTGGAAATTATCCCAATCCGTTCAATCCGACTACTACAATCTCTTTTAATCTCTACGCTGAGGACGCAAAGGACGCTAAGATTGAAATTTTTAATCTAAAGGGTCAGAAAGTAAAGGTGTTCACGTTCCCAAACGGGAGTTTAGGAACGAGTGAACACAGCGTTGTTTGGGATGGAAAGGACAAGAATGGCAAACCGGTTTCATCAGGAATTTATTTCTACAAGATGAGAGCAGGTAAATTTACTAGTACTAAGAAGATGATCCTCCTAAAATAATGGCGGATAAATCTTACTCAATTAATAGAAATATAATTGGTTACAGCCACCGGAGAGATTCGGTGACTTTTTAATCATATTCCATAAATTAATATTTAAAAAAACTTTACAAAAATTATGTCTATCTAATTTGAATGATGTCTTCCGTTTGCATTATATATAAAATAAGACAATTTAAAAAGTGGGATTTATGTTCATCATTTTGATTTGACATCAATACGTTTCAAATTAAATTGTCTGTGTAAGTTCTTTATAAGTTAGATACGGGGGTGACCAGGTTTCGACAGGGTTAAGGGGATTGCTGATGCATGCCGAGAAGATTACCTACTCGTTAATCGCGGTAATACTAAACTTAAACGCAAACGATAACTTTGCATTAGCTGCATAGCCAGCTACGCTCCTGCATGTTTTGCTATTGAGCATGTAACGAGCGTCATAATTAATAGCTCTGGAATTGTAGATGTCTATAATACTATTCCGAGACTTATAGACTGGCTCTCTTACAAGGTTTGACTATCTTCCTGCATAAGAGCGAGATTAAAGATAGCTAAGCATGTAGATTCAGCTTTTGACTTCTCTCTGGACGCGGGTTCGATTCCCGCCACCTCCACCAGTCTTCGTTTTGAACAAAGTGAAAAACAGAAGACTGTCCCGGCGAAGCAGCTTTAGCTACGAAGCCGGACAAAATATTATTAAAGATGTTCAAAACTACGCCCGGGCAAGCCAAAATATTTAGGATAGAGCCATGTTTTATGTTTACATTTTAGAAAGTTCCACTTTTCCTTCCAGACACTATACAGGCTTTACTAAAGATTTGAAAAAGCGGATACAGAAGCATAATAACGGAGAAGTTCCTCATACAAAAAAACACAAACCTTGGAAGATTATAACTTATACAGCGTTTGAATCACAAGAGAAAGCAAGATCATTCGAGAAGTATCTGAAATCTCACTCGGGAAGAGCATTTGCAAGCAAACATTTTTAATAAATTCTTTAAGTCCGATTCAGAATATACTTTTGTACAAAAAACAATTCAAATAAATTCTGTACATTTACATGAATATGCGGAGAAAGAAAATCCAAATAAATTGATCCAATATCCAATAATAATATTGACTTCATTATAACATTAATTTCCATCGCTCAAAATTATTTAGGATTTATAATGTATCTACCAGATTATGAAAAAAGCAGTTTAGTAAATTTCATGGGGAATATCTTAGCTTCAATGGGAGCAAAACCGGTTTACAAACCTTTGGAGAATTTCGATAATTCTGCTTTATCCAATTCAAAAAATGTTGTGTTAATTGTCATTGATGGATTAGGTTACGAATACTTGCAAACTTACGGAAAAAATACCTTCTTAGGAAAACATCATATGAGAAAATTAACCTCTGTTTTTCCTTCAACCACTGCATCTGCAATTACCGCACTTCAAACAGGATTATCAACTCTGGAACATGCAATGACCGGCTGGTTCGTTTATTTGAAAGAATTGGGAACTGCATCAGTTATTTTGCCGTTCAAACCACGTTATGGTGATTATTCCTTTGGGAAAATGGACATAAAAGCTGAAGAGATTTTCAATTTCAAAAATATATTTGATAAAATAAATAGAAAATCATTTCATATAATTCCTAGGTTTATCTTAAATTCTGAGTTTTCAACTTTTGTGGGAGGAAAAGCTGAGCGGCTTGGCTATAAAACCTTGCAAGGTTTTATAAATCAGATCAACAAAGTGATAAAAAATAATGATGAACCAAAATTTATTTACGCTTATTGGTCGAAATTTGATACACTCAGCCATGAAAATGGAACAAAAAGTAAAAAAGTTTATAACCATTTTTTAGAAATCGATGCTGCAATCAGCTCTATTAAAAAATCGCAGAAAAAATATGATACAACAATTTTTATAACTTCTGATCATGGATTCTTAGATACAGAAAAGTCGAAAACTTTGTATATGAAGGATCATCCTAAACTTAGCGAAACACTTGTTTTGCCTTTGTGCGGAGAGCCACGAGTTCCTTATTGTTATGTAAAACCCTCAAAAGAAAATCAATTTCTAAATTATATTAATGAAAAACTGAAAAATGTTTGCCATCTTTTTAAAAGCGAAGAACTAATCGAAAAAAACTTTTTTGGTTTACATTATGAAAACCCAAAACTACGGGACAGAATTGGTGATTATATTCTTATTATGAAAGATAATTACGTTTTCAAAGATGCGGTTATTAGTGAAGAGATTCATTCATTTATCGGTTATCACGGAGGAACTTCCAAACAAGAAATGTTTGTTCCTCTAATACAAATTTCAAAAGGATAATTCTGAACATATTTTATACAAATTCATTAAAAGTAGCTTTATGCTTGACAAATATTTTTCAAATTGAAAATGAGTAATATAGTATTATTAATATAAATTATAAAGGAGATCCTAATGAAAAAAATTTTAAAACTATTTTTAGGAGCTTTGATTTTAGCTTCGATCTTACTTTCAGCTTGTGCTCCCCCACCACCACCAATCACAAAAGATCAATTGATAAACGCAGAAATCGAAGCAATTGAAGCAGAGAAAAAAGCCAAACAGTTAGAAAAAGAACTGCTTGTCCTGGAAAAAGAACTTTCCGAGGAAAAAGCGAAATTGCAGAGTTTAGAAGAATACAAAGATCTGCTGAACCTGGATAAGTAGGAGATGGTCATGAAAAAGATAATTATAATATCAATCATTTTTGCATTTATTTTACCCGTTTTTTTGATGGCAGAAGTTCACTACTTGAGTGAAGAAGACTACAAAAAACTTAAACGTCAGGAAGTTAAACGATATTGGGAAAATTTAGAAACTCAATTAACGAATCTCCAACAGAGAAAAGCCGATGCAATTGCTGATAACCAGAGAAACACAGCAGAAATTGAAAAACTAAATAACGAAATAACACAAGTAAAAGAAAGATATGAGCAAACTTATGCTTACATAATTGAATCTCTGGGAGTTACAAAATCAGATTATTCATCCATCAAAGACAAAGCTAAATATTTCAACCAAGAAATTGCAAATACGAACAATATGTCCGATTCTGAACTTTGGGATTCTAAAAAAGAAATTCATCAGTTAATAAATGAATATGAAGATTATCGTAAATCCAACTATGCAAAAGTACCGGATTTTTATACAGAATTCAGCGATTTGGATAACAAGATTATGAACCTGGAAAGCAGCCTGGAAGCCGCAAAACCAAAATATCATCAAGATACATACACTGTGCTTAAAGGTGATTGGTTATCTACGATTTCCGGTTACACTTTCATTTATAACGACATCGCAAAATGGCCGATAATTTATCGAGCTAACCGTGATCAAATCAAAGATCCTAACCTGATTTATCCTGATCAAGTTCTTAAAATACCTCGTGGTTTGCCTACCAGTTGGAAAGTTTACAAAGGTGAATGTCTTTGGAGAATTGCGGCTTATCCGGAAGTTTATGGCAGCGGTTTAAAATGGCCTTTGATTTATCGTGCCAACAAAGATCAAATAAAAGACCCTGACCTGATTTATCCAAACCAGGTTTTTGATATTCCAAGAGATTAAAACTGAAAAAACAACAAAAAGCCTCTCTATATACAGAGAGGCTTTCTTTTAGAATTTAAAGAAAATTGACACGCCAAAAATTTATCCTTATCATTTCCACTGCTTTTATAATC
>JAUWNO010000499.1 GCA_030612605.1 Armatimonadota bacterium | reverse complement strand
ATTGGAAACCCAGACAAAGTTCGGATTCAAGTCATCGATTTCTGCTGGACTTGAACCAAGTGGACTTCCCGGAAGAATCAGTATTATCGGGGTTGGTGAAGTTATTGTAATATATATCGTAGCCTGATTTGATAAAGGATTACCTGTGCCAGGTTCAAAAGCCTGTATTGTGCCAGAGTAAACACCATCCGGCATGCGACCCGTTTCATCTGCCAAAACCTGGTCTTCCAATGCATTCTGCATTTCATCGAAATGATTATCAATATTGTAAATTGAGGTATCATCATGAGAAACAATATTTTGATTGGTAATTATTTCCATTCCTCCAGGTTGAGGATTTTCTGTTTCAGGCGTTAATATTGAATAACCTGAATAACCTCCCCATTCCCCTTTAAGATAAAGTTCATAATCTTCATATCCAGTAGAAACATTTTGAATGGAAATTGTGAAAATCAAAGGTTGAGATGCAGAATCATCCAAATCGAAATCTGCAAAATAATAAAAATAAAACAAGTTGAATGTACCATAATTGTAAAACGGTGGTTCTAATGTGAAATTAATGTGGTACTGTGCATTTACCGAAAAAATCATCAGAATAAAAAATAGAATCATTAACTTTTTTGCCATCTTTTCTCCTTTTTTTTAAAGTTAGTTAACAGCATTATTGATTATTTCCATCAATAACGCAGTAAAATCATAACCTGCTTCTTTTGCTGCCATTTGTGTTAAACTCAGTGGTGTCATGCCTGGCAGAGTATTAACTTCTAAAAAATAAAAATCCTTTCCATCATATCTGAAATCTACCCTGGCGTAACTTTTGCAATCAAAAAGAAAAAATATTTTTAAGGCATATTCCTGAATTCTCGACGTTTCTTCCTTAGATAATTTAGCCGGTACTTCATAAATTGTATTACCTTTTGTATATTTATTATGGTAATCATACCAACCATCTTTAGGTTTAATTTCAACAACAGGCAAAGCAGCATCATTCAAGATCGTGACAGTCAGCTCCCTTCCTTTGATGTATTTTTCACAAAGAATTTTATCACTGAATTTAAATGCTTTTTCAACTGCATCTTTGATTTCTTTTTCTCGATTTATTATTGAAATCCCAACCGAAGAACCTGAATCATTAGGCTTGATAGACATTGGAAATCCAATTTCATTTATTAGATTATCATAATCAATATCATCTTTCATTTTGATAAGAATATGTTTGGGAGTTTTCACACCAATAGAATGAGCCAGATGAGATGAGATATATTTATCCATAGCAATCGCACAAGCTTTATAATTTGAACCTGTAAAAATAATTTGATTCAAAGAAAGAAGAGATTGGATTCTACCATCTTCACCTTCTGCACCGTGCAAGCCATTAAAAACAATCATTGGTTTAGTTTCTTTGAGATATTGCATCATTTTTCCATAAGAATCGAAATTTGCAGGATCAACCTTGTATGTATTAAAACCTGCGTTACTAAGAGCATTTGCAATTTCGGAAGATGTTTCCTTTGAAACTTCTTTTTCTTCTGAAAATCCACCGTAAAGAATAGCAATATTATGTTTTTGTTTCATACTTTTCTATAAATAAAAATCAAAAATTGTGTCAAGAAATTAGTTTCACAGCTTTGATATCTTCAAAAAAATCAGGATAGGATTTCTTTACAACTTGCTCATCAGAAATGGTTAAATAGGGAAATTTTGTTTTCAAGATATAAAAAGCCATAACCAGCCTATGATCCTGATATGAATTAAGTTCCTTCTTAGCAGGTTTCTTCTTTAAAGGATGAATTAAAAGAACTCCATTTTCATATTTGATATTACATCCGATTTTTTGTAATTCATTTACCAGTCCAAAAATTCTATTTGATTCTTTGTATTTCAAATGATGAATATTTTTTATTTTTGTTTTGGATTCTGCAAATAATGA
>JAUWNO010000512.1 GCA_030612605.1 Armatimonadota bacterium | reverse complement strand
CCAATACTCGATGAAATTCAAAATAATATTTATCAGAAAGCTTTAAAATTCAGAGAAGAAAACATTGTGAAAATTGATAATAAAGCTGAATTCTACAAATTCTTTACATCCAAAAACAAAAAGAATCCTGAAATTCATGGTGGTTTTGCTTTCATCCATTGGTGTGAAAATCAAGCTTGTGAAGAGCAGAGAAAAACCGATTTAAAAGTTTCTATCCGCTGCATTCCTCTAAATGCTGCCAAAGAAGAAGGCAAGTGCATCTATTGTGGCAATAAAAGTAATAAACGTGTAATTTTTGCAAAGAGTTATTAATCAGGAAAAAAATATGAAATTCTGGTTGGATGAAGGTGAATTCATTTATTTATTTCAATTGCTGAAAGCTTCCGGAGCTTTGGATGATTATGCGGAGATTAGAACTGTAATTAAAGAGGGAAAAGTTTTAGTTAACAAAGAGACAGCTATCAACCAGAGAGTAAAAGTTTTTCCCGATGATATTGTTCGCTATCAGGACCATCATATAATCGTAAAGAAAAGTAAACCTTTGAAGCCAGAAAAAATCAAAACTTACAAAGAAGAAGAAACTCATATTATCCAACACGGAAATATGAAAAAATGGGATTCTAAACCTTTGAAAGATGATTTGGACCTGGACAACAAAATAAATGAGTTTGCAAAAAAATTACATGAAAAATTACTGAAAGATAAAAGGACAATTTGTTTTGCTGAATCGTGTACTGGCGGAATGATTCAGCAAGTTGTTACTTCTTTCTCCGGTTCATCCGAATATTTTTCAGGAGGAATTGTAAGTTATTCAAATGAAGCAAAAATAAATCTGTTAAATGTAAACCCTCAAACCATAAAAAAAAATGGGTCAGTAAGTAAACAATGTGTGGCAGAAATGGTACAAGGTGTTCAGAAAGTTTTTAATACAGATATTGCCGGAGCAGTTACCGGAATTGCAGGACCAACTGGTGGAACAACAGATAAACCTGTTGGTACAGTGCATATCGCAGTTCAAATAAATGAGAACACTCAAAATTTCAAATTTCTTTTTACGGGTGACCGCAAAAAAGTAAGAAAAAAAACAACTCTAAATATGTTTAAAATTATATCGGAAAATATTTAAGTTCTTGCCAAAATTACCCGTTCTTAAAAATGTACAAAGTAATATTTATCTGGAGTTTTCCGCTTGTTCCCAAATTCTGTTTGGGAACGAGAAAAGAGTTGTGTTTTCCGCTTGTTCCTAAATTCTGTTTGTGCCGCTTGTTCCCAAACTCTGTTTGGGAACATAATTAAAACTCCGTTTCAATGATATTATAAAAACAGAGTTTTTGTAGAAAAGTACATTCCCAAACGGAGTTTGGGAACGAGAAAAGAGCGGAGTTTGGGAACGAGAAAATGTATTGGAGTTATAAATGAGAAAAATTGTTTTATCAGGATTAATCTTAATTTTCTCTGTTTTGATTCATGCTGAATGCTTTAAAGTTCTTAAGCAGAATGAATCTGAATTATTGATCAAATTTGAATTGCCGGATTATGAAATTGAAACTGTTAGCAAAAATAATAAGATTTATCATAAAATATTATGCAATTCAGATGCATATTACATTGAAGAAGGAAAACCTTTAATTCCTTATTTTGTTGAAACTGTCGGGCTGCCAGTCGATGGTGATATTGATTTGCAGATCATTAATAAAAAGCAAAGAATTAAAAAAAATATTAATATTATACCCTCAGATAAACAAATTCCTACAGAGAATTCAGTTGAATATCAGTTTTATGAAGATAAAAGAGCTTATAATAACAATTCTTATTCCCCAGGAAATCTGCTCTCAAAAGGTAATAAAGCATTTATCGGAGACCGTTTTTTCACCA
>JAUWNO010000221.1 GCA_030612605.1 Armatimonadota bacterium | reverse complement strand
CAGAATGAGCACCTTTTGAATAATGATCGCTGATAAGAGTTTTAACTTTTTGACCCTTGATGTTATAAACAGAAAGCTCGACTTTACTTTCTTCTGGCAATGAGAACATGATGGTTGTATTAGGATGGAAAGGATTAGGGTAATTGGTTAATCTACAATCTTCATAATTCAACATACAATTATCAGTTCCGACTTGAGGTTCACCCAAAGGATTTTCATAACAACCGATATCGGGATCACTGCCGTGAGGATTTGGACGCATTAATAAATCTAAATCATAAGATGGAGATTGAAATAATAAATATCCAATTTCTATCTCATCGATACCGGCTCCAATGCAGGGACTTGTATCCAGGAGATGGAAATTACCATTATCAGGATCGACAAATTCAGGATTTTCACAAAGACAATCTCCATAATAAATCAATTCCGCTCCATCAATTAAATAAATTTGATCTTCAGGCATAAAATTTGAATATGCAACATGAAGAAAGCTTTGAGATGTACCTGATGATAATATAAATTCCACAATTTCCGGAACATCAAAGATAGAGTTAACAAAATATATTATAACACAATTATAACATAGAAAAATTTCTCCAATGATATTTGATGGTTCGTAAAAAGTGCAGTTTATGAATTTTAAGTAACATCCCAACATCGCAAAAATGGAAGTTCGATCCATTGTTAGATTGTTATAAAAAAGACAATTGTATGCAGTAATATCAGCGTTATAAAAATAAATAGCTTCTCCGTTGGCGTAGGCTATATTATTTTTGAAAACACAATTTGTGAGTCTTATATTGGCGCACATTTGACCATTGAGCCCACCTCCCTCAGATGCCCATCCGATGGCTACATTTCCAATAATTTGAACATTAGTAATTTGTGCGTCCGAACCATCTATATAAAATCCCCCGCCAAAGTTGGCATAGTTGTTTTGAACAATGGAATCTCGCAACCTTAAACTTGCTGATTCAACATAAATTCCACCTCCACATGAAGATTGAACATTATTATTAATAATTCTCAGATTATGCAAAGTTGGTGAGGTAGAGTCTTCGCTAATTTCTATTCCACCGATACCATTTGTTATGGTAAAGCCGCATAAAACCGCAGTAGTATCTTCACAATTTTCGAATGTAACTACTCTTCCCATTTGATTGCCGTTTAGTATAGTGGAAGAGATATAACTTGTATCTTGAGTAGTAATGAAATGACTTGAAACAGTGATATTCTTTCCCAGATAATTTAATTGTTCGTAATATATTCCAGAAGCTACCAGCACTGTATCACCAGCAGAAGCTGCTTCGATTCCTTCCTGTATGGTTGGATAATCTCCGGGAATATTGATAATTCCTACACCTGCGCTGCAGCCCAGAGAACCGTCGAGATTAATATTTTGGCAGTAGATATCTGCATAGTCATTTCTGTTGTCGCTCCACACAGCTACGAATTGGCCACCACTATATTCGCTAACAGCTAAATCTTGCTTACGGCTTTGGACAGTCGATAATAGACTTTGTTCAGACCAAACCGGATTACCATTTTGATCTATCCGAATTGCTTTGATAACGTTTTCATCATTGTTACCAAACGAATAGTCCAAATAGAAAATAACAACATCTTGTTCGGCGGATTTTATTATAGAAGAAGATTTCAACTCAGTGGAAAAATTGATTACTTCAATTGCATTATCACCCCATAATCTCTGACCGGTTAACGTAATTTTTTGCGAAAAAATAGCCTTTTCCGATTGGAGTGGATTTTCTTCGATCCATGAGACATAAATGTTGGAATCAACACTCAAATAGGTGATGCTATAATCAGCCTTATTACTTGCAGATAAAGAGGTTATCACTCCATCTTGCTGCATCGTTAAATTGCCTTCCGCATCAAAACATTGTAAACGTAACTCATTGTTTGGTGCCCCACATAACCATGCAACGATAATATGACCATTATTATCCTTTATAATTTTTGGGGTATCATTTTCGAGTACATTATTTAGCGTATAGATCGGTAGATTTTCATTCCAAATAGCATTGCCGTCACCGTTAAACTTTTGAGCATAAATATCGCGATATACTTCTCCAGCATTCAGAAACTGTTCACACCAAATTAAAATGAAATGCTCATCATCCAGGGCAACTAATTTTGGAGAATTATAACTATTGCTATCTGGACTTTGAACAATAATAATGTTATTCCATATAATATCGCCATAATAATCTAATTTCTGCATTACAATATATGAAAGCTCTGTTTGATCATCGTATCTTTCCCAGGCAAAAACTGAGTTATTTTGTTCAGTAACGGCAACGACCGGATTCGTATCAACATCGTCGCAGTTAGATAAAATCTTGCCATTGATACTCCAGGCATTTCTACCCGAAGGACGTTTTTTGTAACCGTAAATATTCTGTATATTTGATATTATGTCCTGGGAAGCAACAATAACGTTATCAGAGTAATCAAGTTCGATATCATAGTTATCCTGATGGTTCATGTATGTTGGAGTGTCGGAAACATAAGAATCATAAGTTCCCCAATAGTCATTTCCGGAATAAGATAATCTTTGCATTTTTAGATGGTAGAAACTGTTTAAACTATCGAACCAGGAAATGTAATAGCTAACATCGCTATTAACGATTTTTGTTAATGTTTGCTTGCCAGACATACTTGAAACAGCTAAGTTTTCAGATGGATCATCAGACCAAATTGAATAGATAGTGGCATTTATAAATAGCATGAAAAATAAAAAATATTTTCTCATTCTTCTCTCCTCTATATTATAAACTGATGATCGCAAACCCGGAGGTTTGCGTTACGTTATTTCATTAACAAACACTTCTTCGTTTTCTCAAAATCTCCGGCTTTTAGTTTATAGAAGTAAATTCCGCTTCCAACAGGTTGGTTGTTTTCATCGGTTCCATCCCAGATAATTGAAGATTGAAAAACTTGTCCGGCATTTGACGGATTGAATATTGAATATTGTCTAATTTTTTGACCTTTGAGGTTATAAATTATCAACTCCGTGCTCTCCGTGAACTCTGCCCGCCCCGTAAGGAAGAATGACTGTATCGGGGTGGTTAAATTGAAATAGATTGTCGTTGTTGGATTGAATGGATTGGGATAGTTAGATAACATAATTTTCTCATTAGCCGGTAAAATATCTTCAATAGCTGTTTCACCACAGGTCAGTTCAAATAAATCTGTTGGACTTCCAATTGTGGCGTTATCTTCAAAAAGGATTGTTTCATAGCAATCATAAATAGTTTCTGTTACGCTATCATAAACTTTAAAAGAAATCGTGTCTCCAATATCATTTCCTACGATTGTGAAATACCACCATCCATCCCAATAAGGTGGATTCGGTTCCTGCCAGACTCCAATAGAACGGCAGTCTTGCTCTCCACCTGGTCCAAATGCTCCAACCATGTTATCATCTGTATTATCAAAAGGTTCAAGATTGAATTCTACTTGAGCCATCAAAATCATATTGTATTGGGTTCCGGTAATAACTTCCCAATCGGGCGGGTCTTCTCTATAAAGATTATTGGAAGGAATAAACTCGACAGGTTCCGGATAGACTAATTGGTCTGCACTGTTCATATTGATTTTGTAACCAATATTTGGTTCCATTTGCGTGAGGTCTCCAACCCAGGCTCCCGGAGGATCGTAATAAATTGCAGATTGAGTTTGGTTTTTTACCTGGTTTACGTTTGGAATAATGCTTTGCAAAGCTGCATCGATGGGAAGAATAAATTGCGGATAATAAGCAATCCAGTTCCAGTCTTCAGTTAAATCTATAGGAGTTAAGGGATCGATGGGCATTCCGGAAACTATGAAGGGATAGACTGCGTTATTCATCTTAATAAGATATGCTTCACCATCAGAGATATTATCAAGATCACCGACCCAGGTTCCTGGAGGATCATAATATATTGAAGATTGAGTCTGGTTTTTTACCTGGTAAACATTTGGAACAATGCTTTGTAAAGCTGCATCAATAGGAAGAATAAATTGTGGATAATAGGCAACCCAGTTCCAATCCTGGGTTAAATCTATTGGAGTTATGGGATCGATTGGCATTCCGGAAACTATGAAAGGAGCAACTGCATTATTCATCTTAATAAGATATGCTTCACCATCAGAGATATTATCAAGATCACCAACCCAGGTTCCAGGCGGGTCATAATAAATCGAAGATTGACTTTCGTTTTTTATCTGAAAGATGTTATTACCCAGTGCTGCAAAAACCGATTCAATTTCAGTGTATTCAGGATGAACATTAAAAGAGATCCAATTCCAATCTGTACCCAAACTAAATTCCTGGTCAATTCCGATCGTCAGCTCAAAAGGGTTTTCTGGACTGCCGATTGTGTCATTATCCTGGAAGGTGACTGTTTGAGCACATTCATAAATGGTTTGAGTTTCTTCATCAAAAATCTGGAACTCAATTGTTTCCCCATTTGTGCTTCCAACAACAGTAAAATACCAGTATCCATCCCAATAGGGCGGATTTGGTTCTTCCCATAAACCAAGACTTCTACAGTCGGAATATCCTCCAGGTCCAAATGCTGCCACCTGGTTACTTCCTTCACCTTCAAAAATATCGCTGCCAATACTTACCGTAGCCATCACAACCATG
>JAUWNO010000458.1 GCA_030612605.1 Armatimonadota bacterium | reverse complement strand
TTGAGGTTGTTATCGAATCTGATTTGGAAAATGAGATCAACCTGGCAAACAATCGCTTTCCTGCTGCAATTCAGGTTCTGGATAATCGTGCTAAAATATTGATTATTTCGGATAATTTGAATTGGGATGTGAAATTCATTTTGGATGCCATCAAAAAAAATCAACGTTGGAATTCGGATTTTCTGCTCAAAGATAGAACCTTAAAAAAAGGTAGAAAAACCACCAGTCTTTCCGAAAATATAAAAGAAACTGTTGTTCTGATTTTAATTAATCATGGTTTTCTCAATCTTACTCACATCGAGATAGAAATCATAAATAATTTTGTGAAAAATGGTGGAGGACTTCTTTTATTCGGAAAACCTGTAGTTTCGCTTTATGACATCCTGCCAGCTAATCAATCCCGAATAACTTCCTCCTTTAAATCTACATTTTATTTTACTGATGAAAGTAAGAAATTTCAAACATTTGAATTTCTGGAAAATGCAGATGAGATCCCACCAGTCGATTATTATTATGTTAATGCAAAGTTGCAGGCAGAAATCCTGGCAAAAATCGAGAATGATGAGCAAAGTCCGGCAATTCTATTCAATGAATTTGAAAATGGGAAAGTACTTTATTTCAGTTTTAATAATCTTTGGAAATGGCAGCTTCGCAATTCCGATTATTCTGATTTTATGACAAATATTATTTTGTGGTTAAGTGCATCAAATACAGAACGATTCGTCTCTTTCACAGATAAATATAGTTACTCTGAAGGAGAAAAAATAAAGATAACCTTAACTGCATTTGATGAAAAACTGGCACCAATAAAAAACCTTACAGCAAAACTGATAATAAAAAAAAATGAGAAAAAGATCTATGAGGAATATGTGCTTGAAAAAGAAAATGAATATTTCGCAGAAATTGAAAATTTGGAAAAAGGAAAATATAATTACACGATTTTTGCGGAAAAAACCGGACAACAAACTTCCGGTAATTTCCTGGTTACAGATGATAATCCTGAAGCTCGGGACAGAGGATTTAATCAACCTTTGCTTGCTTTTATTTCCAAACAAACCAATGGGAAAATAATAAACGCGGAAGCTCTTTCGGATTTCACATTTCCCAAAGCAATATCAATAATTGAAGAGCTTAAAACCGAATTACCCATTTATCGGAAATGGTATTTAATCGCTATATTTTTGATTTGTTTCTGCACGGAATTATTCCTCAGAAAAAGATGGGGACTGCTTTGAAATTGAGAATTGAAAATTGAAAATTAGAAATTTGCGATTGTTCTCGAGTTGTACTTGGGAATATGTTTTTTGCAAAGTTAAACTTTGCAGGCAGTTATCTTCTTAACGAGATGAAATCCTTTTTCTTACTATATTCTGCTTTTAATCCTTCTTTTCAGAACTTGATAAAAACTTTCTCTTTTTGAAATAGATAAAATATAAATCTGTTGTTCAACTTCATTTATAATATAAGCAATCCTATATTGGATTCTATTGAATTTGAAATGATAAGAATAAATTCCAGATAAATCTCCGACTAATTGATCACAAACTGTTATTGGATTTTCTAAAATAATTTGCAGATGTTTATTTAATATTTCTTTGATTAGTGGTTTATCTAATTTTTTAATGTCTTTCCTAACTTGGGGATGATATTTCTCCTTATACACCAAAAACCTCATTTCGTGTTAAAGGTTCGACTTTCCCCGATAGAATATCATCCTTTCTTTTTAAAAGTTCTTTATCAGAATCAGATAACAATATTAAAAGGTCTTCGGCTTCATTCTTTTTCAGATTTAGAATTGCTTTTGCTAAATCTTGAATTGTTAAATCCATTGTTTTCTGCATAAGATTACTCCTTCATTTTTATCTAAAATCAAAATTATTTTCGAATGTAAACAAAGCAATCTTTTTTTAATAAAAAAACTTCGGAAGTTTTTCAAAACTCTCGAAGTTTGAACTTGTCACTTCTTCAATAAATATTGAACTTATTTTATCTTTTCCAATAATTCAAAATCTGTAATTTTATTTATGACCCAATCAAAAATCTTATTACTGATCTCCAAAATGTTTTTGAATTCTTCTTCAAAAACGGGTTCATAATCTCCGGGATAACGAGCTTGAACAGCATAACCTGTAAGAATTATTCCTTCTTTTACATAATCAGGAACAATAAAACCATTATCTTCTAATATCGATAACAGTTTTCCTATTGAATGT
>JAUWNO010000366.1 GCA_030612605.1 Armatimonadota bacterium | reverse complement strand
TTCCAAACTCTATATGAAAAATATCAGTCATGCTAAATATGACGTGAGCAGCTGGTTCATAAACAAAAAAATGATCGTATTTTACGCATTCCAAACCACCTACACCTATAAGTGAATAAATCGAAAAATGAATCAATTCATCAGGAAAAAAAATGTACTCCAATTCCAAGCCACCATAATTCATAACTGTTTTATTGGTTTGTAGTTCGATTGAAGTAAGTTGGGCATAATATCCGAGTCCCACAACATAACGCCGGTTACCCATCCAGCCAATTCTTCCACCAATAGAAAAAGCACTGTTTCCCGCGATACTGGTAAGCTGAGCAACAGGTCCGATGAACCAGCCGTGCTCTACATAATAAAATGATGGGAAGATTCCGAAAGTCTTTTCATCACTGATATAAATACTTCCTTTTGCAAATAAGGGAGTTAGAAATAAACTGATGAGAAAAACTAAAAATATTTTACGCATTTTTTATCCTACTTAACTTTTCGTCAGATTTATTTTATTTGAAAAAATGTGCAAGTCATTTGAGATTTTTTTCCCCTTTTTCATTTTTAAATGTTCGATTTCTCCGAACATAGTCTGTGATTTTTCAACAATTTTATAATTATGTTTCTTGTAAAATTTCACAGCATTCTCACGTGCATTCAGGATAATGGTTTTTGCACCTTTTTCTGTCAATTTATTCTCTAAAACTTTCAAAATTTGAGTTCCGATTCCTTTTCCTGAAACTTCTTTTTCCACAGCCATATAGCGAATTTGAGCTTCAGTTTGGGAATTGAAATGTCCTCGACCGCAACCAACAATTTGATCACCAATACAGGCTATAATGTGGATGCTCTGGTTTTCTTTATCATCTCTTTCACTGCCAACAGGTTGTTTCCAGGGTTGACGTAAAATCCTCCAACGCAGGTTATAGTATTGTTCGAATTCTTCTTTTGTTACAGGTTCTCTGATATTTATATTATTCATCTTATTTTATCTCAAAGCAGGAGCTTTGAGTTACTTTAATATTTCAACATATCCAGGAAACTTTCAATCCTGAGTTTTGTGCGAGCATCAAGTTCTCCCGGCTGATCTCCTTCAATAGTAAGAACAGGAATATCTATATATTTTTTGATGAGGATATTATCGATTTGGCGGTGACAGAAAGATTGTGAATAACTAATCACAGCATTAAGTTTACGTTTTTTTATTTCGATTTGAATATCTTCCAATCTATCGAAAACACTGTAAGGATAGGTATATCTCAGGTATTGGTCAGTTAGATTTTTCTCTAAATACGGCATGCTGAATTGGCGTTGAATCTCATTGAAAACAACATTTACATTATGTTCCAAAAGGAAATCATAAAGATTACTGATAATGGGTGGAACTCCCAGAAAACCAAACCTGAAATCAGATTTTATTGGATGTCTTATTTCAACTTCAGCGATGAAATCATCCAAACGTTTTTCATAATCGTCAGGATTTCCATTAAAATCAGATGAATTCACCAGCCAGAGATGATTTTCCAAACCTGTAACTTTGTTATCTTTATAGGTTAATTCATCGAGATATACCAGTTTTTTCCTGATTTGATCGAGCCGATTTTTCATTTGCAAAACTTGATGATGTTCAACATTAAAGTATTTTTCGAGTTTTTTAATTTCTCTTTCCAATTCTGATTGATTCCGATAATAAGAAAAGGAAAATGGGATTACAGTAATTCCCTGATCTTGCAAAGTTGCCATCAGAGAATGTGTGTTCGAACAGTCTCCTTCCACCACGCCAATAATCGTATCGATTTCTGAAGCGAGCACCACGCTGTACATTCCTTTTATCCAACTGCAGATGTTACGAGGATAGCCCTTAAATTCTGCATCTTCCACAAATTTTTTGGCATTTCCAGTTATGAAAATATTGTTGAGATCAACAGGAATGTGTCCTGCTGCGAAAATTATTTCTACTGGGAAACTTGTCGTAAAACCTATTTTCATTGAATATCCTTTTCCAGTTTTCATTAAGAGTTATGCAAAATGAAAAAAACTGTCTTTCTGAGGAAATCTTCGAAGTAGTTTCTAACGAAGAATCTCAAAATGGGCGGAGATCCTTCGATGGAAAAGCAAGAAGAATTTCTCCAGTCTTCGCTCACTTCGACTTGGCAAGCAGGATGACAAGGACACTCTATTTTGCATAACTCATTGTTTTCATTTTTCTAAGAACTCTAAATATTTTTCTTCAAGATCATTTAAAACAGTTTGAATATTATTCATTTCATCTTTAAGATTTTTCACTTTTCCCGTCAAAGATTTTACTTTCTTTTCGTCTGAATAAATTGAACTATCATAGAATTCACCTTCTGTTGAAAGCAGTTCCTCGTTTTTTATCTTAAGAAAGTTTTGATTTTCTTCGATTTCATCAAGAATTTTCTTCAGAAAAAATGGATTGGTTTTCCTATCTTTTTTCTTTTTATGATGAATTTCTTTTTTGATTTTTGGTTCTTTTTTGGAAAAAAGTTCTTCAAGACTCAGTTCGGATTCAATGATATTCTTATTGTAAAAATACCATTTTTTAGTTGCCACTTTCTCAATGAAATAACGATCGTGTGATACAAAAATAATCGTACCATCAAAGTTCTTTAAAGCAGTTTCAAGATTTGATATCATATTTATATCAAGATGATTCGTGGGCTCATCAAGGATCAGAAAATTGGGTTTTTCATGAATAAGTTTAGCTAAATATAGTCGCGATTTTTCACCTCCGCTTAGGATGGATACCTTCTTTTCTACTTCATCACCGGTAAAACCGAACTTTGCCAAATAGGAAAAAACATATCCTTTGGGAACATAAGGAACAAGGTCCCAAATTGTTTCCATCACAGTTTGGGAATCATCAAGAATCAGATGAAGCTGGTCATAA
>JAUWNO010000357.1 GCA_030612605.1 Armatimonadota bacterium | reverse complement strand
AAGGTGGAATAATTACTCTCACGAAATCAGCAGCCAAGGAATTCGCATCCCGCAATATAAGAGTGAATGCAATCGCTCCCGGATTCATTGAAACAGAAATGACAGCTCAATTACCAAAAGAAATTGTTGACAAATTATTGGAAGCAATTCCTTTAAGACATATAGGGACATCAAAAGATGTTGCTAATCTTTGTTTATTTTTAGCTTCGGAAGAAGCTGATTATATAACCGGTCAGACTATTCAGGTCGACGGTGGTTTGATAATGTAAAAAAACTAGGAGGAAATAATGGACATCATTGCAAAAGTAAAAGAAATCATTGTGGAAGAACTTGGCGTAGAAGAAAGTGAAGTAACAATGGAAGCAAGTTTCATCGAAGACCTTGGAGCAGATTCTCTCGACACAGTTGAATTAATCATGAAATTTGAAGAGGAATTTGAAATTGATATCGCAGATGACGATGCTGAAAAATTGACTACAGTTGGAAAAGCTATCGATTATCTCAAATCCAAGATCAGCTAATTTCGAAATTTTGTTTGGTGGAGTTTTTTAAAACTCCACCTTTGTTTAATCTAACCTGAAAGAAAATCTTTCAGTTTTATAAAAAATCTGACTTTAAGAGGTTAAAAATGAGTAAAAGAAGAGTTGTTATAACAGGTTTGGGAACAATAAACGCAGTTGGAAATAATGTAGATGAAACCTGGAAAGGACTTGTTGCCGGTAAATCCGGTATTGGATTAATAACGAATTTTGAAATTACTGATGATTTCGCCAGTAGAATTGCCGGCGAAGTAAAGAATTACAATCCAACTGATTATTTTGAAAAAAAAAGAATTAAGAAACTCGATAGGTATACTCAATTTGCACTCATAGCTGCAAAAGAATCTTTAAATGATTCTGGTTTGAACGATTTTGATCACGACCGGGCTGGAGCGATAATTGCTTCCGGAATCGGAGGAATGGAAACCTTTGAAATTGAAGCAAGAAAAATGGTTAATTCCGGACCTAAAAGATTAAGCCCTTTCTTTATACCAAAAATGATTGCCAACATAGCCTCAGCAGAAGCTGCAATCGAGTTTAACTTAAGATCGATCAATTTCAATATTGCTTCAGCTTGTGCATCTGCAAATCATGCAATGGGAACTGCTTTCCGCACAATTCAATATGGAGATGCTGATATTATTCTCTCAGGTGGTTCAGAAGCTTCAGTAACTTCACTTGCTGTGGGAGGCTTTTGCGCCATGAGGGCACTCAGCACAAGAAATGATGACCCTCAAAAAGCCTGTCGCCCATTCGATAAAGAACGAGATGGTTTCATTATGGCAGAAGGAGCATCAGTATTGGTTCTGGAAGAATTGGAACATGCCTTAAAACGAAATGCCAAAATCTATGCTGAAATTGTTGGTTATGGTTTTTCTTGTGATGCTTTTCACATCACTGCTCCCTCGCCAAATGGAGAAGGTGGAGCACGAGCAATCAAAGCTGCAATATCAGATGCAAATCTAAAACCGGAAGAAGTTGACTATTTTAATGCTCACGGCACTTCCACTCCCCTCAATGATAAAAATGAAACTGCATCTCTGAAAACCGTTTTTGGTGATTACGCCTATAATCTTAAAATAAGTTCTACAAAATCAATGGTTTGACACATGCTTGGAGCAGCAGCCGGAACTGAAGCAATTGCCTGCTGCAAATCAATCGAAACCGGTATCATACATCCTACAACCAACTATGAAAATCCTGATCCTGAATGCGATCTGGATTATGTTCCCAATAAAGCAATAGAAAAAGATGTAAAAGTTGCAGTTAGTAATTCACTCGGTTTTGGTGGTCATAACGGAGTATTAGTTTTTAAAAAGTTTATTAAATAGGGGCGAATAATTCGCCCTTTTTGTATTTTGAAAAAAATCAGAAAACTTCTCTCGCTTTTCCATAATAAAAGTACTAATAGCCTCCAATTACAAGAAATACAAGATAAAATCAATTATCATTTTAAAGATCAAACTCTATTAATCTCTGCCTTAACTCACACTTCTGTCAGCTCCTCAACTCAGGGAATTTCTGCATTTGAGCGAATGGAATTTCTGGGAGATTCGATTTTAGGTTTAATTGCAGCGGAAGAGCTTTTTGTGAAATTCCCAAAATATTCCGAAGGTGAACTTTCCAAACTTAAATCTCAAATTGTTTCCAGGAAATTTTTAACAATGAAAGCTAAACAGATCGGGTTGGGAAATTATATTTATCTAAGTTCTGAAGCAAAGGAAAGTGGAGGACAAAATTCTTCATCAATTCTATCCGACGCAATGGAATCTCTAATTTGTGCTATTTATTTGGATGGATATATTCAACAAGCACGCAAATTTATAAAAAAAATTATTCTGAAAGACTTTGAATCTGCAATCAAATCCAGCGAATTGATCAATTATAAAAGCATTTTGCAAGAATACACTCAATCTAAATATCGGAATATTCCAGTTTATAAGATCATCCAGGAAAAAGGTCCGGATCATGAGAAAGTTTTTACAATCGAAGTTTATATCAATGGAAAAAAATTCGGTGTGGGTAAAGGACCAAACAAAAAAGAAACTCAGCAAAATGCTGCCAAAGAAGCATGTTCAATATTGAAGTTATAATTCTCAACTATCATGAAAATTCTTCCCATTTTTATCCCTCATCTTGGCTGCCCATTTAATTGCGTTTATTGTGACCAGCATCTGATAACCAAAACAATTAATATAAATCCAAAAGAAATAGCAAAGAGAATTGAAAATTTTTGCAGAATAAATGCTGCTATCAGAGATAAAGAAATTGCCTTCTTTGGTGGAACTTTCACTAATCTTTCCATCAAAAAACAACAAGACCTTTTCGATTTAACAAAACCATTTTTATCTCAAATTTCCGGAATTAGAATTTCAACACGTCCAGATTTTATCAATGAGAATATTCTTGCATTCTGCAAAGAAAATAAGGTGAAAGTCATTGAGCTTGGTATTCAAAGTTTTTCGGATGATGTTCTTTTCGCA